>JAQSXM010000092.1 GCA_029256645.1 Sporomusa sp.
TAATATCTTCAAACAGGGTTTGATATACAAGATCTGCTTTAGTGGAGAATTGCTTTACTATTCTTAACACAAAATCGCCTCTTTTTTGTCTATATTAGCATTTGGCTCCAGTCACAAGCCGGCTAGAATCAGCCGCAGGATTCCACAATAATTTTAAACTCGTCCAATGTTAGCAGGCCCCGTTTTTCCGTACCCTTAGCTTTGACCTGAGTTAGTATCTCTGTAACAGCTGCGTCAGGAACTTGAATGTTTAACTGATCGAGGTAATATTCCACAGAAGCTTTCCCACTCTTTTTACCAAGGACAATATCGCCTTCCCGGCCGAAATACCGTGGGTCGGTAGCAAACATGGCTAATGGCTCCTTGATGACTAAATCCACACCAATCCCCGATTCCCGTGTGTAATTCCGGCTGCCGGCAATAGGCTTGTTGGCGGCAAGCGGGACTCCGGCAATCTTTTCGACCAATTGACAAAGCCCCATAAGCTTATCCAGTTTATAGTCATTGCCGGTACCCATGAGTATTTTCAAAGCAACTATCAATTCTTCCGCAGCGGCGTTGCCGGTCCTTTCACCTAACCCGTTGACACAGGAATGAATAACCTCCGCCCCGGCTGCAACGCCTGCCAGCTCTGTGGCCACAGCCATACCGAAATCGTTGTGGGTATGGACTTCCACAGGGATACCCCCGGTTAGCCGCTTCATCTTCCTAACCAAATATTGAATAGTCTGGGGAAGGGCACACCCCATAGTGTCCACCACCCCAACTGAATTCGGGGGGGAATTTTCCATAATCCCGGTCATAAGCTGAGTCAGGTCTTCTGCCCGGGCCCGGGTGGTGTCATAGGGGAAATAGACCACATAAAGTCCCTGGCTTCTAGCATAGTTGATGCAATCCGCACTCTTTTCCAGGACAGTTTCCCAAGTCCATTTGAATTGATACTTCAGCTTCGGATAGCCAATGGGTACTTCGATAACGACGCCATGGGCTCCACATTCCACAGCCTTATTAATGTCTTCTCTCATGGCCCGGGCAAAGGTAAATATCTTTGCCTTGAGATTCCGCTTAGAGATGGCCTTGATAGCATCATAATCCGACTGGGAAACCGCCGGCATGCCGGCTTCGATCCGTTCTATTCCAACTTCATCCAATTTTTCAGCAATCCGGATTTTGTCATCAACTGTGAAAACTACGCCGGGCGTCTGTTCACCATCGCGCAAAGTTGCATCATGGATTTCCACTTTTGCCGCTATTTGTAAGGTGTCAATAACGGCAGGATCATCATTGTAGGGGCTAGCCCACCAGGAATTTTCCTTGTAGTGATTGTTTTTCATACTGGACCCTCCATTTATTCTGTAAGATTAAATAGCTTTGATAGTAACTTTTTGTTAACCTCGATAGCTAATGGTATAAGCCCCGTTGACTGAGGCTAACTGATTATCCCCGGTCACTTCTATGAACGATACAAATGCCTCCTCCTATACTGCTATAAAAACACCTGGCAACACTTAATTTTACCTGCCAGAAGCTAAATGCAATATAATATATGATGTGAATATTATAATAATATATAATATATTTTGCAAGTAAAATATTATATATTATTATAATATTTTTATTATTTCAGCTACTAGTGTCAAGCTATCGCCCATTATTAGATAACATTCCTTTGACGACTGCCTGCTAACTATCAACAATGGCATAATACCGGTCAGGGCAAAAAATAAGGCCAAACAGTTTATTTACTGTCTGGCAGAGAGTCACGGAGAGTCACGGGACGGTTCTCCGACTCATTTATTTTTTTGCACAATATTTCTATCTATCCCTAATAAATTTGCGACATATTGATAAGGTGGAATCACTTTTAATTTTACTGGTAAGGTGTCTACGCAGATTGATATTTGCCTTGCTTTTTAATTCTTCAAGAAAAGATATTATATTTGACTAAATAACCCGCTATAAAATGCCCGGCTTATGTTTCATTTTGAATTAGTTTTTTCTATTTCCTCAGTTGCTGGTAATTCTATGAATTGTTCATCGCCTTGGGCATTTGATACTCTATAAAGAGCTGAATTGCTCTTTCTCGTTCATCTGAAAATTGTTTAAGTATTAGAAATTTTTCAACTATCCCGCTCTAAAAATGAGTCAAGGAACCGTCCCCTGACTCCTCTATTCTTTACAAAACTAAAAATATTTTATATGATATTTTTAGCTTTGCAGGAAATTATAACAATATGCAATGTAAAGTATTTTTATTGCCAGGTGATATGTTGGCGTCGGTTAACCTGCGGGGTACTATTGCCACAAACTAAGGAGGATTCAGATGGAGTTTAATCTACAGGTAGGCATGAAAGCCGAAAGAGCAGAACAGGTAACTACCGAAAATACTGCAATCAAATATGGCAGCGGCGGGGTAGCCGTATACGCGACTCCGGCTATGGTTGGACTTATGGAGGGAACCTGCCTGGCCGCAGTTGACCCTCACCTGCCATCAGGCATGGCTACGGTGGGGATTGATCTGAATATCAAACACCTGGCCGCCACTCCGGTTGGCATGACCGTCCGGGCTACAGCCGAACTGACGGGAATAGCCGGCAAAAAACTGACTTTCACCATTGAAGCCTTTGATGATCAGGAAAAAATAGGGCAAGGCACGCACGAACGCTACATCATTGACCTCGATAAGTTCCTCAAAAAGGCCGAAAGCAAAAAAAATTCTTAAAAAAAATAACAGAGCCCCTGAGCGTGTAACTTTTTTGCAAGTACATGATCAGGGGCTCTGTCTATATCCAGCAAGCTGCTTTTTTCATCACTGGCTACTGCATTTACACGACCAGCGAAGAAAGCACGGCCGCTTTGGTCACAATACCAACAAGCTGCGCCTGCTCATTGACAACAGCGATCGGGTATTTAGCCTCTGCCGCAACCGGCATCAGTTCCTGCAGCGATACCTCCGGTGTTGTCAGCGGGATATCCCGGATAACAGCCTCGTCAATGGTAAGTTCGCCACTGCGGACCCTCATGGCGTTGTCAAGTGTCAGCAACCCGGCAAGCCGCATATTCTCATCGACCATATAGACACTGGAAACACCGCTTGAGCGCATCTGCTGCATGGCCACATGCCAGCCGTCACCTTCTTTGATGATGGCGGAGGGAGCAGTCATCACATGTTTGGCAGATAAGATTCTAGTCCGGTCAATATCTTTAATTAGGTTTTCGACATATTCATCAGCCGGCTTCTCGAGCAGTTCCTCCGGTGTACCAACCTGTATTAACCGGCCATCTTTCATGATGGCCACGCGATTGCCGATCTTAAAGGCTTCATTAATATCGTGGGTGATAAAGACAATCGTCTTACGCACCTTTTTCTGGATACTGAGCAGTTCAAACTGCATATCTCTGCGGATAATGGGATCAAGTGCTGAAAAGGGTTCATCCATCAGTAATATATCCGGATCATTGGCCAGGGCCCGCGCCAGGCCAACCCGCTGCCGCATGCCCCCGCTTAATGCATTTATCGGGTGATGCTCCCAGCCGGATAAACCAACAAGCTCGATCATCGCTAAGGCTTATTGCTCACGGTCTGCTAACGGCATATTTTTCACTTCCAGGCCGTAAGCCACGTTTCCCAATACGTTGCGGTGACTCATAAGGCCAAAATTCTGAAATACCATAGCAATATTATTACGCCGGTACTCCATTAGCTGCTGTTTAGAATATTGGGTAACAGTAGCGTCCTTAAAAAATATATCGCCGGCTGTAGGCTGATGCAGCAGGTTCAGACACCGGACAAGTGTGGATTTCCCACTTCCTGATAGCCCGATGATGACAAAGACTTCTCCGGCCGCAATCGACAGATTGACATCAAAAATCCCCACCGTTACGCCGGTAACCTTTTGTATTTCGACTTTACCGGCGCCTGCCTGCAGCTTTTTAAGAGCGGCTGACGTGTTTGCCCCGAATAACATGCTTAGATGTTGTACTCTTAAAATCTCTTTCACGCGGCGCTCTCCTCCTTATTGCTTTTTGGCAACCGAAAACCCTTGGGTCAGGCGGTCAATAATGATTGCCACAATGACAATTGCAACCCCGGATGTGAAGCCGCGTCCAATTTCTAAGCGGTTAATCCCGATGAGAACCTCCATGCCTAAACCCTTTGCTCCAATCATGGCACAAGTGACGACCATGGCGACCGCCATCATAATCGTCTGATTCACGCCTGCCATGATGGTTGGCAGCGCCTGTGGTATCTGCACCTTAATCAGCGTCTGACCCCAAGTCGAACCGAACGAGCGGGCTGCCTCAACGACTTCAGCGTCCACCTGTCTAATAGCATGGCTGGTGAGGCGTATCACCGGCGGTACTGCATAAATTGTTGTTGCAATCACTGCCGGCACCTGTCCTAAGCCAAAAAACATTACTGCCGGTATTAAGTACACAAATGTCGGCATGGTCTGCATAGCGTCAAGTATCGGCCTGGATGCCTGATTGGCTTTATCGCTGCCTGATACAAGGACCCCTATGGGGAAACCAATACACAGTGATATCAGGACAGAGGCGATGACGAGCGAAATAGTTTCCAGCATGAGCTGCCACAATCCCATAAAGCCAATACTCAAAATCAAACAGCTAAACACTACGCCCCGGACCGGTCTGCCATTTGTTTTCCAGCCCCACACCCCAACCCCGATGACGATCAGCCACCAGGGGATGAACTCGACCACATATTGAATACTTTGGGTAAAGCCTAAGAGCAAGCTCTTGATTATATCAAATACAACACCGTAGTTTTTACTCAAATAAAGAATAGCCTGATTAATGGGAGTACCGATATCAATATGTAATACTTCTGGAAATGTCGTAAACCAGTTTTCCATTTTTCCCTCCCATCCACCAACTATTTAAGTGCTTTTTTTATCTTATCTGCCTGTTCCGGCGTTACCCATTGCAGCCATAAACCCTCATTTGTTGTTAAGAACCATTTAGCAGTATCAGCATAGCTGGCCTTGGTTTCGTTCATATGCGCCAATGCCTTAGCTGTGATATCGCTTGATGTTTTATATTTTTTCAGAAAATCAGCAACTTCAGGCGCTTTCTCTGCCAGGTGTTTGTTGGAACTGATGGTGACCTTGACTGCAGCAAAATCTCCTTTTCCTTCTGCAAACGTTGCCTGGTCATAAGGAGTATCCTGTAATTTTACCAGATCATATTTGCCGGTCAGCCAGGTCGGTTCCCAGTAATAGCCTACGATAGGCAGCCCCTTTTCATATGCGCTGGTGAAAGCGGTGGCCAGTGCAGCATCTGAGCCGGGACGAAAATACGTGAAGTCTTTATCCAAGCCATAATTCATATACTTCTTGTATAGAATCTTGTCTACTTCCCAGCCAGGTATAGCGCCATAGATGCGCCCCTTGCCCCGGGCCTCCGGGTCGGCAAAGACCTCTTTGAACTGCTTTAAATCCTGTACACTTTTTAGGCCTGGCGCCAATGGTTTAATATTGCGTTTTGCATCCCCTTCAATCACATAGCGGGGAACATACAAGCCTTGGGCATTATCATCAAAATTTACGCCCAGCTCAACAATATTGCCTTTTTCCACATCTGTTTTATAGTCAGGCAGGTTGTCGGTCCAGGTTTCCATGTAAATGTCGAGGTCACCATTCTTCATGGCCTGATAGGTGAGGGTAGAGGTTCCGCTGGTCTCTTCCACCTTATACCCCATGCCATTTTGAATGATAAACATGGCCACAGCATTATGGAACTTGATGCTGTCCCAGCCTGCATCTGCAAGTTTTAGTGTAACTTGTTTGGTAGATGATTGTTGACTGTTGCCACATCCGGCAAGAAATACCATCAGTGTACTAATGATAAAAAATAGTACCGCCTTCTTTTTAAACATATCATCACTCCTTTTTCGATCTACAACCTACAACTCAATTTTAGTATGTAAGTTGTCGGTATGTCAAGATCAGAATTTAAAAGGGCATAAAACAGGCACGTCTATTCCTTTCAAACCGCTTTACACAGTTCAAAAAAATATACGTGCCTCTGAGGTCTCCTTATTTATGATGAGTTATCCCTCACGCATGATTCTTGCCACACGTTTAAAAACACCGGTATCACCAATGAAAAGAATAATATCTGTGGGCATAAAGCAAGCATAGGGTCCGGGAGAAACAATAACCTTCCCTTCCCGCTTTATGCCCACAATTGTTGCACCGGTACTCTGCCAGAACTGTACATCAGCAATCATCTTTCCCAGCAGCGGCGAGTTCAAAGGAACCTCAAACTCCATGATATGAATGGGATTAATATTCCGCAGCCGCTCACTTAGATCAAACATGTGCTCAACGTTTTCTAATATTTCCTGGTTCAAAGCATTGCGTTCTTCAATCTTTTTATAGATGTCGGCTTTCAGATCCCGCAAATCTTTGCCTGTGTTATATTTTTCGATATACTGCAGGGCATCTACCCGGGACTTAATTGTTACGCCGCTGCCTGTTAAGACCTCTACGATCCCCATGTCTTCCAATAAGCGCAAAGAACGCCGTATTGTCTCCGGTGAAACATTATATTCACCGGCTAACAAAGAACGCCCTGATATCCGGGTCCCCTCTTTCAGTTCCCCTTTTGCAATACGAACCGCTATATCTATGGCAATTTGAGAGTAAACCGGGGTATCGATCAAGTTTTTCATGTTGTCCCAACACCTCATAATAAATGCTAACTATCATATCTCATCATCATACATCTAAATAAACCGGCAATCAAGTTTCAAGTGGAGTTAGCTAAGGGTGCTTGCTTGCCATCAGGATACCGATTGCGATTGAGTTTAACTTGGCAATATCGGAATCAGCCCGTGAGGTGAGGACAATGGGGGCTCTGGCTCCGACAACGATTCCCGCTATCTTTCCCCTGGCGAAAAACACAATCGATTTATACAGCACATTGCCTGCTTCAATATAAGGCATTAACAATATTTCCGCATGACCGGCCACCGGATCTGTAATCCCCTTATGGCGAGAGGCCTCGACCGATACCGCATTATCCAGTGCCAGCGGACCGGCTACTGTGCAGCCCTTTAATTCACCGGTTTCATTCATCCTTACCAGTTCAGCGGCATCAAGTGTTGCCTGCATCCTGCTGTTTGTTTTTTCTACAGCACACACACACGCTACCTTAGGATGGTCATTGCCCAGCGCCCTGGCAACCTGTACTGCATTTTCAATAATTTGCTTCTTGGTAAGTACATCTGGTTCGATATTCATTGCTGCATCAGTAATGTAAAACAAGCGGTCATAGCCGCTGACCTCAGCTACGGCAATATGAGATAATACGTTTTCTGTCCGCAGTCCGGTTTCTTTATCTAATACCGCCTTTAGGATTATCGCAGTATCTACCAGACCTTTCATAACAACCTGGGCTTCGCCCCGGCAAACAAGCTGCACGGCCGTCCGGCATGCTGCAACGTTATCCTTTTGGTCAATGATTTTAAATTGATCAATTTCAATCAGATTGGCCTGGGCGATTTGGCGGATTTCTGCTTCATTGCCAACTAATATTGCCTCGGCTACCCCCATATCTTTGGCGTTTCTTACTGCCAGCAGCACCTCAAGATCCTGCGCAACAGCCACAGCAATTGTTTGGGGACCTTTGACCTGCGCTGTCTGGATAATTTCTTCAAACTTTTTTATCATTGCATTACCCCTTAATCTGGTATTATTATATGAGGAGTTCATAGGCAATTGTATGTTAGCCTTTCTAATTTTACCACAAACCTGACCACTATCAGAGCCCCTGTTTTTTTAAAAGGCACAACCTGGTCCACTTGTTTTTCCCAATAAAAAAAAGCCGCAGTTTTTGCGGCAGTCAAATTTATCGTAAATCAATTATTTTTAGATCTTTAATCTGTTGGCCAAGATCACGCACTACCTCAATAGCCAGGTACAAACTCCCATTTCCTGTGTTGACTGCCAACTGTGGGTAGGCCGCTTTTAATGCTTTTTCTACTAATTCCGCAGCAGGGGTCCCCTCGGCCTTGACTGTCAATTTATCGGCCAGCCCGGCTTTTTCGATCAGCACGGCCACTCTGCCGGTAGTGCCGGGAACCTTGCCGATCGCATCTGCGATTACCCGTCCGTACAGATTCATGTCCCCGGCAACAAACATATCATCTGTGCGTCCTTTGATGCTGACCGCTTTTAAGGGTAACCAGCATTTGCATTCTGCCCAGCGCGCCTTATCACCTGAACGATAACGCAGTAAAGGCATTCCTTCCCGGCGGATAGTGGTAAAGACCAGCTCCCCTTCCGGGGCCGGTTTACCGGTAACAGGATCAATAATCTCTGTTATTAGATGCAGATCATTAAGATGAAAGGCAGTACATTCAGGCAAAGCAATGGTTTGCGCACTGCCGATTTCGGTTGAACCGTAACTATCGAAAACAGCTGCCTGCCAATAGCTTGCAAACAATTCTTTATGATCCGGGGTCAGCAGTTCCCCGGCAAGGATAATCTTATCAACCGGGCTGCGATAGCCGGAGTGCTGTGCTTCCCGGGTCAAAGCAGTCATATAGGATGGTGATGAGAAGATTATATTTGGTGAAAAGCGCCTCATCCATTTTATCGTTTCCTGAGGGTTATCGGCACCGACACTTAAGGGTAAGCCGCCGGCACGTTCGACCGCGCGTTGTACACTGGCACCGCCAATCCACAAGCCATGGCCAACCGGCATAGCGATCAGGGCAATCAGCCTGCCGGTATGAGCAATACGGATTGCCATACCATAGAGGTTAGACAATGTCTGTATTTCCCGGAAGGTGTAGTACACCCGTTTTGGCTCACCGGTGGTGCCTGAGGTAGTATAAACAGCAGCTAATTTTTCTTCAGGCACACAGAGGAAATCCTGCCACTGTAATATATCCTTGGTAGTAGTAAAGGGCAGTTTTTGTAAATCAGCAGTTGTCCTTATATCTGCCGGATGTAGGCCGCACTCGTCAAATAGTCGCCGGTAAAATGGCGAATATGAGTAGACATACTCGATTGTATCACGTAACCGCCGCTCTTGAATTGTAGCAATACCCTCTGGCTTCAGACCGTTTTTCACCATGTGACGCAAAAATTCACCAGCTCTTTTGACCACTGCTGGCTGGGAGTTGTGTTCTTCAAAACGCCGTAATGTTTTATCAATAACCTCTGGGATCATCAGCATGCTCCTAAAACTCGCTAGAAATCTATCTGCCGACCAATAAAGGGGGCGGGAATAGGTTAGTATAATTATGTCCGGACTGTCACCCCTTATACACCCGGTGAACTCAAAGTATATTTGCCCTGGTTTTCACCGAAACTGTTATGGAATCTTTTTTCAGGAGACCTGCTATGGACTATATACTTCTTATAAAATGCATCTTTAGTGGCTTTTTTCTAGCCGCGCCTATCGGCCCGGTCAATCTGATCTGCATCAGGCGCACATTAACCGATGGATATATAACCGGGCTGGCGGTAGGTATGGGGGCTGCAATGGCTGATACGTTATACGGCTATGCGGCCGCGGCAGGGTTAAGTTTTATTACTGATTTTATTCTTCACTATCACGTTGCCTTTCGCTGGGGAGGCGGCGTATTTATCATTTATCTTGGACTAAGAACACTGCGTGCTGCGCCGCAATGCCTTACTATGGAGAGAACCTCCCCCAATCTATACAGACTGTTCGCAGGGATTTTTCTCCTTACCCTGACCAATCCCATTACTGTTTTTGCTTTTCTCGCCTTATTCTCATCCTTAGGTATCGCTGTGCTTATAACAGATTTCTTTACTACAGT
>JAQSXM010000093.1 GCA_029256645.1 Sporomusa sp.
GAGGTGACAACATAGACACGTTCTCCCTGACGCACAAGATAGTATACCATTTTTTCGATACAACTGTCAGCCGTTTCACCTTCCTTGGTATAAATCACCTCCAACTCGCCGACTAGAGTCTGGCTGACACTTTTGCCGGCAGCCATATGCGCATCAAATACGATAATCGTCCTAAAACCTTTATATGCACCATATTCACTGAGTATGTCCACAAGTTTATCACGGGCATATTCTAAATTATCTTTAACTACAATTAACTCAGGCCAGGCATTAATCACATTATAACCGTCGACGATTAACAAGTCCATCGAGAAAAAGTCTCCAATCTTATTGCATACTGGTGGCTTCAGGGGGGTTGCCGGCCTCCTCTTTCCGCTTTACTTCAGATTGCACTGGTTTGGGGGCCGGTCCTGTTTTTATCAAGGTATTATCAGGCGCATACTTGTCACGCGATAATATTTCGCGTTTTAGTTCTGTACCATTATTATCACGTATGATTCGAATAACAGTAACTGAGTATCCAGGCTTGCCAGGTTTTTCAACCTTGTTTTCTCCAGGCGGCAAAGAAGGGTCGGCCTTTTTGACTATCGCCGGCTGAATCACTTGTTGGTCTACTGTCACAATATCAATATTTTTATCTAGAACCCGTTGGCCGAATATCCCGACATTTAATTTGTTGCCTACCGCCTCAGCCATAATCATAACCGGCGCCAGACTGTTGTTGACAAATTTAAAATCAAGTGCATTATAAGCAACAGTAGCATCCCGCCCCAGCGGCACATAAGCAAGTGGCTTAGAATGGTTGGTTCGTTCAACAATATCAAGCCCCGCAAGCAGTACCGCATTATATAGTGTAGATGAAACCTGACACACACCGCCGCCTATTCCAGGCACAAATTCACCATTAATGATCTCCATGGCCTCTTTAAAACCTTGTGATTTTTCCCTTGGACCAACAGTATCGTTATATGAAAATACCTGGCCAGGGTAAAGTAATTTGCCATTAATTTTTTGTGCAGATAGTTTTACATTGACAGTCCGGTTAGTATCTTCGGTGTTAAATATGGTTGTATACATGGCAACCATTTCCTTTATGCCATTCTTAGCTAGCTCACCTGCCGTAATTTCAGGATAAACCGGTTTGACCGGAAGGTTGATCGTATTGGCGTCAGAACGATTAATTGCAGCCACCATTAATTCTTTAAGTGCTGCAACATCAATCTCCTGTCCCTCCACTTCAGCCACAATACCGCCTGTCCGCAGGCTTAATGTTGCATTTCGGGGCGGTTGGTTTACGCTCTCCTGTAACTGCTCAAGGATGGTATCTAATTTATTCTCATTATACTTGATTTTAAGGGGGATAGACCAGCCTTCAGCCTGAACATTTCTAATATTTCTTAGCCGCAACCACCAGGAGCCTTCACGCCCCACAAGCCACGCAGCATCAGCCGTGGCTTCTGCATCAATACTATAATCAATATGTTCAGGCTCAATGCGAAATGTTGTCGTGCCATGGGACAGCAAGATCGGCTTGCTTGTTTGCTCTTTTTGCCATGCATATAGCATCTGGGCCACTTCATCCCTGGTTTTTCCGGTAACCTCAATGTTGGCAACCGCCACGCCGTTGTACACTGTTTGGGCAAACAGCGGCCGGGTCAGCCAAAATACGGCTACCCCTGTTAGGACTACGGCCACTGCCAGAATCATTCCCACCCAGTGTTTCATTTTGCCTTCAACTCCCTTTGCCTAAGAACTTCATAGAGCAAGAGCGAACATGCTACCGATGCGTTGAGAGAAGTCATCTTCCCCCGCATGGGTATACGAACAACAAAATCACAAGCCTCTTTAGTTAGCCGGCCCATTCCCTCGCCCTCACTGCCGACAACAATGACAACAGGTCCGGTAAGGTCGGCTTCATAATAGTCTTTTGTTCCGTCCATATCAGCGCCTACCACCCAAAGCCCCTGCTTCTTCAGGGCTTTAAGCGTTTGAGATACATTGCCAATGCGCGCTACCGGTACGTGTTCAACCGCGCCGGCCGAGGTTTTAGCCACTGTCTGCGTAAGGGGACAACTACGCCGTTTGGGTATAAGTACACCATGAACACCGGTTGCGTCTGCGGTGCGTAAAATAGCACCAACATTATGCGGGTCAGCCAGTTCATCCAAGAGAACTAAAAACGGTGGTTCATTTTTCCCATAGGCTGCCGTTAAAATCTCATCAATCTCAACATAGGCCACCGGTGCTGCCAGAGCAACGACACCTTGATGCCGCACCCCAGCCGATAGTTGGTCCAGTTTGGCAATTTCAACTTCTTGTATTACCAACCCCAGCTCCCGCGCCTGAGCAATGATATCGCGGATCGAACCTTGCCGTTCCCCTTTGGCAACAAGAACCTTATTCAGTGATCGCCCCGCTTTCAACGCTTCCAGAACGCTATTACGGCCGGCTATTATTTCTGCATCATCAGACATGATTATCGCTCCTTAAATAATATAAGTTGTGTGTTTCTTATTATTATGAAAAAACGGCAGAATATAATCCTGCCGTTTGTCCTTTATTGACTCACTTCGCCAAAAGTTGGCTTAAATTACAACCGATTGCGTTATCGTCGCCGGTAATGACATTATTAGATAATCTTTAAGAGACTTCAGCAATATACAGTGTGGGGTTCACAGCCATATCAATTGTAACAGTTTGGCTAACCCGCTCACCCGCCGCGTTTGTGGTAAGATTAACAATTGGTTTAGTCTTCAGCTCATCAGCATAGTCGTGGACAATACCCCTTGATTTATTATTCAGCCGGACAACAGACCCCAGTGGGTAACTAGCTACATTCCTCATTAAAATTTGAATATATTCCGGGTTAAAATAGGCACCACCAGCTTTTTGAATAATCGCTAACGTATCATAGACTGACAAGGCTTTCCGGTATGGGGTTGTTGCAGTCATTGAAGAATATACGTCAGCAATCGCTACAATCTGAGCAAAGTCGTGGATAGAGCTCTCGCTAACACCACGCGGATAGCCGCTGCCATCAAAGCGCTCATGATGCTGCAACGCGCAATTAGCCGCCGATAAACTAATGTCTGCGTTACGTTGAAGAATTTCATAGCCCTTCTCAGTATGTTTTTTTACCACAGCCATCTCTTCCGCGCTTAATGCATCAGGCTTATTGAGTATATCACGGGAAATCGTAATCATACCTACATCGCGCAGAAGCGCCCCCAAGCCCAGGTCCCGCAACCGCTGCCCTTCAAGGCCGCAGCTAATCCCCATTACTGTGGCAAAAAAATAACCACTAACAGCATGTTTAAACAGATAATCATTACACTGCTGCATCGCTGTAAATAACGGCTGGATTTCTTTGTGCATACAACACTCGTCCAAAAGCATTAATATCCTATTTTTCACAGCCTCTGTTTGAACATATTTGCCAACACGCACTTCTCCCAGCGCCTGATGTGCGCTCTGCACAATCTCGCTCCTGGCGGTTTGCGCGGCCTCATCATTAGGGTCGATGAGTTGGGCATCCCCTTGAATGTAGATATACGTAATATCAAGTTCTAACAGTTTGGAAATATGGAACCCCGTCAACTCAATCCCACTGTTTAATATTACCTGACCATTTAGCCCATACACCGGCTGAGCCAACTGCATACCTGCCTGAATATCCTCCAGAAGCACACGCCGCATTGTAGATTACCTCCAGCAAAAGTTTGTATATAATGGTTAAGTGTGTATACCTCTTGGTAAGAGTTCTACTTTTGCTTTTTTATTCCTGCCAATCGACCACAAGATAATGTCCCCTCTTTACAATAGCCACCAGTTACACAAGTAGGTCCGGCGTGGGTAAATAGGCGGGGCGCAACTGTTTTAACCTCAGCCAGCATAGCATCGGCGAGATTACGTATTTCCCATTGTGCCCGTTGACAGCAGCGTTTTTCAAAAAAGTGCAGCAGCGAACGGGCATTCATAGTTACAACAATTTTGGTTTCAGTGGCATTAGCCAGTACATAGCGCGCATCCTCTTGATGTACACCAAGAGTCATCAATTCATCATATGTCTGCTGAACCTGACTCATAAGCATGTTATATTTAGCCTTAGCTTCAGGGTTAGCGGCAACTGAAGGCGGTAAAATATACTCAAAGCCATGTTCGCGTACATATCGCTGGGACTGTTGAGAGTATGATGCAATACGGTGGCGGACAAGCTGATGTGTTAGCACCCGGGAGATACCTTCGATAGCAAAGGTAAAGTTCACGTGTTCAAATGTCGACAAGTGCCCCATGCTAAAAAGTTTGTCAATTAACGTTCCAACCTGCGCATCCGGCATCGTTTGCACCAATTCTTCAGCCCCGCTGGCCGAATAACAGAGCCGTGCCGCCATAGCAACAGTACGTTCTGGATCTGGGGTATACTGAATCAATTTTAATTTCATGGGGACAACGCTCCCTTTTGGTTACTTTTTAGCAATGGCTGTCATTTCCCGGGAAATAATAGCGAAAGCTTTGTCAACAATTTCTGACAGTCTGTCGTAGTTTTTCTGCACATATAAAAAACCCATTAATGCTTCAAAGCCTGTAGCATAGCGGTATTCAGCAATGGAGGCACTCTTAGGTACTGTCGATTTAGCATTACGTCCCCGTCTCACAATATCGGCTTCCTCGGGCGTGAGCTGGTCTTCGAGTATTTTAACCGCTTTTGACTGCATGACGGCCGATACAATTTTAGCATCAAAAGTATGTAATACCCTTACCTTATTTTGTTCATATCCGAGCAGCCGTGTTCGCACATATAGCGTAAAATAGGCATCACCAATATACGCCAGCACTAACGGCGACAGCCGCTCGGCATCAATATCATCATATTTAGCCGGAGATACCTCTCCGGCTTCGTTAAGTGTAAAAAAATTATCAACTAATTTCTGAAAATGATCAAATCTCACCGTTTTTTCCACCTGACGCCTTGCGGCGAGTCTTCAAGAACAATGCCTGCCGCTGCTAGTTTGTCACGAATTTGGTCAGCTGTTGCCCAGTCTTTTTTCTGACGTGCGTCCTGGCGAATATCAATGATAAGGTTCATAAGTTCATTAACCAGTTCAGCATTGCCATCTTGAGCCGTACCACTACCCTCAATCCGTATACCTATAATATCAGCCATCTGGCTATAGACCTTGGCAACTTGTGCCAAAACTTCACTATCCAGGCCGATCTTTCCGCCTGTAACCTTGCTATGATAGATATTGATCTCTTTGGCTAACCCAAACATTGTGCTAATCGCCAGCGCGGTGTTGAAATCATCGTCCATTGCGGCCACAAATTCAGCCAGCGATGCAGTAGCGGCTTGAGCGAGGGCCTGAGAATCGCCACTGGAGGTCCCGGCAGGAAAGGTTGCCAGGTAGGTTAGGTTTTCGCGGGCTGTCCGCAAGCGTTCCAGGCTTCGTCCGGCTTCTTCCAACCGTTCATCACTAAAATCAAGTGGACTCCGGTAGTGGGTTGACAAAATAAAGAAGCGTAACACTTCCGGCCGGAAATGTTCAAGGATATCAATGACCAGAAAAAAATTACCCAGCGATTTACTCATCTTCTCTTCATTTACGGTAATAAAACCATTGTGCAGCCAAAAGTGAACAAACGGTTCAATACCAGTAAAGGCTTCGGATTGGGCAATCTCGTTTTCATGATGCGGAAATACCAAATCACTGCCGCCACCGTGGAAGTCAAAGCTTGCGCCGAGATACTTATACGACATAACAGAGCACTCAATGTGCCAACCAGGCCTGCCCGGACCCCAGGGGCTTTCCCAGGCGGGTTCGCCTGGCTTGGCACTTTTCCACAGAGCAAAGTCCATCGGATGTTTCTTCCGTTCATCAACGTCAACACGGGCACCAGCCTTCATATCTTCTAGATTTCGCCCGCTTAGCTTGCCATATTGAGGGAATTGTTCGACACTGTAGTATACATCACCCTCAACAGCATAAGCAAATCCTTTATCAACAAGCGTTTTAATCATAGTGAGAATCTCCGGAATATGGTCAGACACCCTGGGGTAGACCTGCGCCCGCCGGATATTAAGTGTATCCATAACCTCAAAGTAGGAGGCAATATATCTGTTAGCAATAGCATCCCAGGTTACTTGCTCATTTTTAGCTGCATTAATAATCTTGTCGTCAACATCAGTAAAGTTTTGGACATGGTACACATCATAGCCTGAGTATTCGAGATAACGGCGGATTACATCCCAGGTTATAAATGGCCGGGCATTGCCGATGTGCGGATGGTTATAAGGAGTAACACCGCAAACATACATTTTTACTTTACCTGGCGTTATTGGAACAAATTCTTCTTTTTGCTTAGTCAGGGTATTATATACTTTCAGACTCACGCTGCTTCAGCTCCTTTTCCAACTGTTCAATTCGCACTTCCAGACGTTTCATATTTCGTTGCATACAGTGCAGCATTTCTGCCACAGGATCTGGTAAATCATCGTGTTCCAGATCAATACCGTCTATACCAGTGCGGTTTATCTTTTTCCCTTCATGCCAGACAATTTTCCCAGGTATACCAACAACGGTTGAGTTAGGGGGAACCTCCCGCAATACTACCGAACCGGCACCAATTTTAGAATTGTCGCCAACAGTAAATGACCCTAGTACTTTAGCGCCGCTGGCTACAACAACATTATTGCCGATAGTAGGGTGACGCTTACCCTTTTCCTTGCCAGTACCGCCTAAGGTGACCCCCTGATATAGGGTAACATTATTGCCAATAATACAGGTCTCACCAATAACTACCCCAGTAGCATGGTCGATAAACAGCCCTTCGCCGATAGTTGCGCCTGGATGAACATCCACGCCAGTTAATAAACGATTGAAATAGCAGATCATGCGCGGAAACAGCACCCAGCCACGTTTAAATAAATAGTTGGAAATGCGATATAGCCAGATGGCATGTAGACCAGGATAGCACAATAGGACCTCGACTACGCTTTTCGCGGCAGGATCTCGGTCAAATACTACCTTAACATCTTGTTTTATCCGTTTAAACATAGTATTCCCTCCTTACAATAATTTAGAACGGGCATAAGAAAGCCACCATCTCACTACAGAGACGGTGGCCCGCGGTTCCACTCTGCTTGGGGATAATATCCCCCTGCTTTATGCTGATAACGGCAGCAACCGTGATGGCTTACTTAACTTTCACCCATCCTACTTACCAGGTGCACTTCTACGAAACCTTACCCAGTGCCGCTTACAGCCGGTGGCAGCACCTCTCTGAGGGGGATAAACGTATACTTCTCCTGGATCATTGCATTTATAGTGCTGATACCAGCACCTATTTATTTAAGGTAGTTTCGGTGTTTGTCATTCGCTTTATTTCCGAGTACGTAAATCGGTTTTATGAATAAATTATACTAACGGCTGCTTGGCTATGTCAAGCAGCAATATCACTATCTATACTGCAAATTATACTTTAGCTAACAGCGAAGCTATTCTTGCCAGGGTACGTTCTTTCCCAATAAGAGGAATCAGGTTAATAAGCTCAGGTCCGTGCATTTTACCTGTTATAGCAATACGAACCGGCATATATACCTTTTTCCCACCCAACTTCAACTCTTTAGTGATACCTTTAAGAATGGCCTGTACTGCCGCAGGTTCAACAGGATCTAAAGCCGCCAGTCTTGCTTTGAAAACCTCTATCACCTGCGGCACATCAGTATCTTTCATAATCTCATGGGCCTCTTCGCTCTCAAAGTCAAAATCATCATTAATAAATACGTCAATGTGGTCAGTAATTTGAGCGGCATAACTAATATAACCCTGAAGTTCAGCAACTACTTTAACCAACCATTCTTTTTTTTCAGGGGTTAGCTGTTCTTTAATGTACCCGGACTCCTGAAGATGCGGTAAAGCCAATTCGGTAATAAGTGCTGGATCGGCTTGTTTTATATAATGGGCGTTAATATAGTTTAGTTTATCAACATCAAATACCGCAGGATTTTTAGCCACCCGTTCCATCGAAAATTGCTCAATAAGCTCAGCTGCGCTAAATATTTCCTGTTCGCCAGGAGGCGCCCAGCCTAAAAGAGCTAAGAAATTTACAATCCCCTCAGGCAAATAACCCAATTTCTTATACTGCTCAACCGAGGTCGCGCCATGACGCTTGCTCATCTTAGTACGATCTTTTCCCAAAATCAGTGAAATATGGCCAAACTGTGGTAACGGCAGCCCCAATGCCTGATAAATTAAAATTTGGCGCGGGGTGTTAGACAGATGCTCTTCAGCCCGAATGACATGTGTTATTTTCATAAGCGCATCATCAAGCACCACCGCATAGTTATATACAGGAATGCCATCTGATTTGACAACAACAAAGTCACCCACGCCATTAGAATCAAAACTTACCGTATCCCGAACCAGGTCTTTAAAAACAATTTGCTGATTCTCCGGCACACGGAAACGAACAGTAGGCTTACGCCCCTCTGCGCTAAAGCGGTCACGGTCGGCTTGGCTCAAGTTACGACAGCGCCCGGTATACCGCGGTGTCTCACCTTGATTCATCTGCTCCTGACGGTCAGCATCAAGTTCTGCTTCACTACAATAACAGTAATACGCATGTCCGCTTGTTAACAGCTTGTCCGTATACTGCCGATACAGGTCAAGGCGTTCAGTCTGACGATACGGACCATATTCACCACCCACATCGATTCCTTCATCCCACTCAAGACCCAGCCAACGCAATGAAGCCTTAATATTTTCCTCAGATTCCCGGGTTGACCGCTCCAGATCTGTATCTTCAATCCGCAGAATCAGCTTGCCGCCCTCTTTACGCGCTAATAGCCAATTGAACAAAGCCGACCGTGCTCCACCGATGTGAAACGGTCCTGTCGGGCTTGGCGCAAAGCGCACTCTAAGTTCTTGTTCCATTTATAGATACCCCTTCCATAAACTTTTTGAAGTAGTAAAAATTTGTGTTAATCATTGTATATTCTAGCAGATTATGCGCCAGCTTGCAAAATAATCAAACAAAAAACCGCCGTTTTGGCAGCGGGGTTACCAACAAATAAAAAAAGAACCGCCAACTTGGCGGTTCACACCTTATTCCACCTTAACGACAAACATACCATTTACAATATCCGGGATGACAAGTGTCGTGTTTGCTCCATTAAAGCCACCTGACACCGGCTTAGCGCCATCTGATAACAGAGCCAGTCGCCATACCAGCCTATCGTTAAGCCATAACTCGCCGCAAGTGGCTCCGTCCTGGCGCGCAATATTGATGTTAAAACTAAATTCAGCCGCCAGTGCGGAGGAGGGGTACAGGTTAATGATCATCGACAGCAGTAGGGTAACTATTAATTTACGAATTACTTTCTGCATAATCAGCCCTCCAAATATGTCAATATCAGCTATTCATAATATGTGTACTTCACTGACTTTTATACAGATTTGTGGCATTAAACTTGAGTACCTATGATTGTTGCTGTGGCGTAAGCAGCAATACCTTGCCCCTGACCAGTGAAACCTAGCCCTTCTGTTGTTGTCGCTTTCACATTGACTTGGCTAACGTCAATACCCAAAGTTTCCGCAATATTGCTGTTCATTTTGTCGATATACGGAGCTAGCTTAGGTTTTTGAGCTACAATGGTAGCATCAATATTATTAACAGTATAACCATGTTTAAACAAGATTGTGCGCACTTTATCCAATAGGACCAGGCTTGATATGCCTTTATAGTGCCCATCGGTATCAGGGAAATGGCGACCAATATCGCCTAACGCAGCGGCACCCAAAAGCGC
>JAQSXM010000094.1 GCA_029256645.1 Sporomusa sp.
TGCTGAATATCATTATGCTGCAGTGAATGTTGAGTCGCAGCAGAACGAGCCGAGTTCCCTGCTGTGGTGGATGCGGCGTCTTATTGCTTTACGTAAACGTTATAAGGCTTTTGGCCGCGGAACTATGGAATTTATTGAGTCTGACAATCGCAAGGTTTTGGCTTTTGTTCGCCAATATGAAAATGAAACAATTCTGGTTATTGCCAATTTGTCTCGGTTTGTGACATATGCACAACTTGATCTGACAAACTATCAGGGGTTGGTTCCTGTTGAAATGATTGGCAGGACACCATTTCCGGCCATAAATGAAAATCTCTATTTTATTTCTTTAGGTCCACACACATTTTTCTGGTTCACACTGGAGGAGCCACGCAATCTGCAACTGCGCCCCTTGTGTAGCGGTTCTATTGAGTTAGCGCCTGTAATAACAGTCAATGACTGGGGCGATCTGTTTGGGCGAGCTGCTCAACATGAGCTGACTGAGGCTTTTTCAGCCTATTTAAATACCTGTAGTTGGTTTGGGGGGCGAGAAAAAACAATTAAAGCGGTAACCGCTCGTGAGTTTATTCCATTACCTGATACGAGTGTGCAGATGGTATTTATCAGTGTGGAATATATGGAAAGCAGTTCGGAATTGTATTTGCTTAATTTGGCGATGAAAGCTACGGATGAATTGGGGGGGAGACCTGCTGGCTGCAGTGTCATCCTCCGTATTCGTAAGGAAAACGAAGAACGCTTGTTATACGAGGTTAGTGATGACAAAAAATTTCATCAGATGATGTGGTCGGTGATTGACAAGCGGCGTAAATTAAAAAGCCAAACAGGTGAAGTGATTTCCAAACACAGTAAATATTTCAGGGGACTGGTGAAAGAGAATCGAACGATTCCAGATTCACAAACACTGGCTAATGAGCATAATAATAGCTCTATTTTGTTTAAACCCTTGTTCGTGCTTAAGGTATTTAGAAAAATAGATACCGGCATCAATCCAGATCTGGAGATATTGCGACATTTCTCCGAGATAGGATTTGGTTATGCTCCTAAAGTTCACGGATCAATGGAATATTATAATGACCGTGGTGAAGTAACTACTATTGCTGTCCTGCAGCAGTTTGTACCGCACCGGGGCACTGCCTGGGATTGTGTGCTGGATCACCTGGGGGACTTTTATGAGCGTATTTTAAGCAGCCGTAAACCGCCGTTATTACCAGTTTCATTCTGGTCGGCAGTGGACAAAGCGATACCTAATAATGTGAGCCAAATGACGGGATCGTATCTGGAATCTCTGGTACAGTTAGGTTTACGGACCGGTGAAATGCATATTGGTCTGGCAGGTGGTGGAGATCAGGCGGAATTTGTACCAGAGCCATTCAATGTCTCTAACCGTCAATCGCTGTACCACGGTCTGGCCCAGGAACTAAGCGGTGTAAAATGGCTTCTGAAGAAACAAATGTCCTCTTTAAGGCCGGAGGACCAACTACTAGCGGCTAAGATCCTGGAATATGAACAACAAGTCATGGCGCGGATCGAAGAGATGAAAGCAATGGAATTTAATGCCGCACGGATCAGATGCCATGGAGATTATCGGTTGGAGCAACTGTTGTATACAGGCAATGACTATATGATCATTGATTTTGAGGGCAACCCGGAACGCCCGCTTAGTGAACGGCGCCTGAAGCGTTCACCACTGCTGGATGTTGCAAGTATGCTGCATTCTTTGTATTGTGCTTCACAGGCTGTTCATCTGGGTTTAGTACCGGGCATAGAGGTTTCAACAGAAAACCAGGTGCTGCTTCAACAGTGGAGTCAGTCCTGGTATAATTGGGCCGCAGCCTCTTTTCTTAAAGGATATGTAAATTCTGTCAAAGATACAGGCCTGCTACCGGCTGACCGGCAGCAATTAGAGGTGTTGCTGGATGTATTTCTCTTGCAGCGGGGTATCTATCAAATAGTTTCCGGGCTGAAGAATCGTCCGTCCTGGATTGGCATTGCACTGCGTGGCTTGTTATGGACAATTGAGTTTGATAAGCCAAGGTTATCTGTGTGAACGCAAACTATGGAGGTGAAGGAGATGGGAAATAAATTAGACATTAAGCGTCTATTGGTGGTATCTAACCGTCTACCTGTTACAATCGATAAAAAGCAGGGGGAGTATATTTTTAAAGAGAGTGTAGGGGGGCTTGTTTCTGGTTTTAGCGCCTATTTTAACTCTTTGCAGGATACCACGTTCTCCGAGAAGGATTCTGTTTGGATAGGCTGGCCTGGGATATCAGTTGATCCTGATGACCAACAGTCGATTAGTGAACGTTTGTCCCAGGAGTTTAGTGCCAGCCCGGTATTTTTGGATGAAGTCACTATGGATAAATTTTATCTTGGATTTTGCAATAAGACAATCTGGCCACTATTTCATTATTTTTTTAGCCTGACTAAATTTGAAGATGATCTCTGGGAACAATATGTGGCAGTGAATAAGGTTTTTTGTGAAGCCGTCTGCCAAATTGCCCGTCCCGGTGATGTAATCTGGATCCATGATTACCATCTTATGCTGTTGCCGGGAATGTTGCGGGAACGAATGCCTGATGCTCCAATCGGCTTTTTTTTACACATTCCGTTTCCAGACTATGAGATTTTCCGTCTGCTGCCCCGCCGTTGGGGAGCTGCTATTTTGGAGGGCTTGCTTGGCGCTGATCTTATCGGGTTCCATACTATTGACTATACACAATATTTTTTGAATAGTGTAGCCCGTATCCTTGGTCTTGCCCATACACTTGGCCGGGTTAGGCTTGGCGAAAGAATGGTGCGGGTTGACACTTTTCCTATGGGGATTGATTTTGCCAAATATAATAATACAGCCAAGCAACCACGGATTATTCGCGAGTCTGAACGGTTGCGGCGGATGCTCGGTGACCGGAAAATTATCCTTTCAGTAGATCGGTTGGACTACACCAAAGGAATAGCCAACCGCCTGGAAGCGTTTGCCTTATTCCTGGAACAGTATCCTCAATGGCAGGAAAAAGTGATACTTGCCCTAATCGTAGTTCCGTCTAGAGTTGGCGTGGATCAGTATCAATCCATGAAGCGGAGTATTGATGAAACCGTTGGGAGGATCAACGGCCGGTTTGGTACGCTACGCTGGGTTCCAGTTGTGTACCAGTACCGATATCTACCATTATCACCACTTGTTGCCTTATATAGCGCCAGTGATATTGCTCTGGTTACGCCATTGAGGGACGGGATGAATCTAGTGGCTAAGGAGTATGTCGCTTCTAAAGCCGACAACCAGGGGGTATTGATTCTGAGTGAAATGGCAGGTGCTGCCAAAGAACTGGATCAAGCAATTATGGTTAATCCTAATAGTATTGAAGAAATTGCCGGAACAATTCAAGAAGCGCTGGAGATGCCTGCGGAAGAACAACAGCGTCGGAACAAGAGCATGCAGGTATTGCTGGCCAAATATGATGTTATTCGCTGGGCTGATCTATTTATCAAGCAATTGCTTGGCATGCGGGAATCGGAAAGAAAAGCTGCAGCTAAAATTGTAGCCGGGCAATTACGCAATACTATTTTAAGAGAATATAAAATGGCGCGGAAACGGCTAATTCTGCTTGATTATGATGGTACGCTGGTGCCATTTGCCAACGATCCGCTGCTGGCTGTTCCAGATGATTGCCTGCTTGAGAATCTGCAATCACTTGTCACTAGTGAACAAAATGATGTGGTTATTGTCAGTGGGCGTGGCAGGGATACCCTTCAAGAATGGCTGGGGCATATTCCCCTTCATATGATTGCTGAGCATGGTGCATGGCGTAAGAAAAAATCAGGAAACTGGGAGAAAATCATTGATATGCCACCAGATTGGCGTTCACAGGTGTTACCCATTTTTCAATTCTACGTAGATTTATTGCCAGGATCATTTATTGAGGAAAAAGATTGTTCTATTGTTTGGCACTACCGAAGGGTTGAAAAAGAGATCGCTGATTTTCGGGCTAACGAATTGAAATGGGAATTAATTAATTTTACTTTACATACCGATTTACAGGTATTGGAGGGTAATAGGATTTTGGAAATCAAGCACAAATTAAGTAATAAAGGTGCGGCAATAAAACCCTGGCTTGACCAGGCCGACTATGATTTTATTCTGGCGGCAGGTGATGATAAGACCGATGAGGACTTGTTTGCGATACTGCCTGCAGAGGCTTGTTCTATTAAGGTTGGTATGGGTGAAACAAAAGCAAAATATATTGTGCATAGTCAGGAAGATTTTTGTGGGTTATTGGCAGACCTTGTCGGTCACGAAAAATAACAGAGAATATGCTAATCGTCATAATCTCTGGTAACCAGATGCTGCCAGAACGAAAAAGCTGGATAGGAAAAAGAAAAAGCCCGCTTGCGGGCTTTTTCTTTTTCCTATATATTACCCATTAATTGACCGGTTTGGGATAAATCATAACCGCCCATACCAGCCACTTCGTTACGGAATGAATCGGAGCGAATTACTGTCAGCAGAGCCTGAAAATGAGGCTTATCGGCATCTTCCTTACGGAAGACGATGTCATAACGTTCTTTCTTTTGTAGAACAAAGTCAATCCCATTAACCTGCAGTGCTGCTTTTTCGATGCCGATACCAACATCGGCTTCGTCCCTGGCAACGCAGCTGGCCACTGCCAGATGGCTAGTTTCTTCACTGGTGTAACCTTTGATCTTATGGTAATCAATATTAAGTACGTGCAGCATTTCGTCTAGTAAAACCCGCGCCCCGGAACCACGCTCCCGGTTGATGAGTGTTACATCAGGGCGGGTTAAGTCGTGCCAGCTGGTAATGTTTTTGGGATTACCTTTGGCCACATAAAAGCCGGTATTACGGTAGGCCAGGTTGTAGACCAGGGTCCGGTGTCCAGGTAAGAATCTACGGATATAAGGGGTATTATACGTGTCGGTGTCGCTATCCCATAAATGGGTGGTAACAACATTGGCTGTGCCGCGGTAAAGGGCTAATAGTCCGTCAATGCTGCCGGAATGATTGCGGAAACAACGGATGTTCGGCATCACTCTCTCCAGATGCCGGGTTATGATATCGAGAATAATATCCTGACCGCAGATAATGAGACTGTTTTGTTCGGTGGCCGGCTGTACTGTTGGTGCTTGGCCGGGATGCTGCTGAAGAGGACTGTTCTTCTTTGAGGTTTGGATATATAGTTCTAAATCCGGTGCTTCAACGCGGACTTTTCGGCCGATGCGGTAAGCTGGGAAGTCACCTCTTTTGATCATTTCATAAACAGTGAAGCGGGATATTTTTAGGATTTTGGCGACCTCATCAGGTGTATAGGACGTTGTATCACTCATAAATGCACCTCTATAAAAAAATATCTCTAATATTGTTGACAAGCTCTTGCAAATATCATACAACAAATACTATAATAACACCATAGGGATTATGTTTGTTTTTGTGAGTTTATATTAGTTTAATTTAATACTGATTTATTATCTTTTTATTAATAATAACAATTTCAGTTGCATATTTAACTGAATTGATACATAGACGTATCAACTAACTTGGTTGCAGTTTGATTATGTTAGTTGATCTTTTGTTGTTTTAAGGGGGATATTGTTTGCTGAGCAAGGAGTTGTATGCTGCTTAACCGGGTGTTGCATGCCTATCTGCCGGCTATGATCTGACAGGTAGAGTGATATAAAGGGGGATAAAAAGATGAGAATGATGAACAAAAAGGTATTTCTTATTTTGGCTTTGTTAGTAGCCACTATCTTTAGTTTGGTTGGTTGCGGCGGGGAAAAGCAAACTCCGCCAGCAGCGCAAGTGACGCCGGTTGAGATCACTGTCTCGGCGGCTGTGAGTCTAAAGGACGCACTTACTGAGATCCAAAAGAATTATCAGGCCAAGAACCCCAATGTTAAACTTGTTTATAACCTTGGCGCCTCAGGCGCTCTCCAGCAGCAAATCGAGCAAGGCGCGCCTGCCGATATTTTCATTTCAGCCGCTCCCAAGCAGATGAATGAACTGGAGGCTAAAAACCTGGTCAATAAAGCTACCCGTAAAAATCTGGTTGAGAATAAGCTGGTCGTCGTTGTCCCTAAAGAAACAAAACTAAACATAACAAAATATGAAGATCTAACCCAGGAAGGCGTGCAAAAGATTGCGCTTGGCGAGACCGCCACAGTACCTGCCGGACAATATGCCCAACAGGTATTACAGAAACTGGGGCTATGGGATAAACTCAAAGAACGGGTTGTATTTGCCAAAGATGTGCGTACTGTATTGGCGTATACTGAAACAGGCAATGTTGAAGCCGGGATTGTTTATAAGACTGATGCTATTTCCAGCGACAAAGTAAAAGTTGCCGCAGTTGCCCCGGAAGGTAGTCACCAGCCTATCATTTATCCGGTTGCTGTGACCACCGGTACCAAGCAACAAAAGGCAGCTGAAGATTTTATTGAATATCTGTTTAGTGCAGAAAGCAAAGCGGTATTTGAGAAAAATGGATTTGTCATGGGAAAATAACAGGTAGCCCGAAAACGGTTGTTTTTGAAAAGACGGCTTTAGTTTTGTCAGTTTAAGCCAATAAAGCAGGTGACTGTATGATTGAATGGCAGCCAGTCCTACTATCGGTCAAGGTTGCGCTTGTTTCTTTAATTTTTGTATTTATCTTTGGGGTAACTGCCGCTTATATTATGCGAAGCTTTGAATTTCCCGGGAAAAGTGTACTGGAGGCGCTTTTTGCCTTGCCATTGGTATTGCCGCCTGTTGTAACCGGTTTTATTTTACTGGTTCTGGTTGGAAAACAAGGACCTATTGGCCGCTTCTTATCGGAAAGCTTACATACCCAGATTATTTTTACTCCTTATGCGGCTATGCTGGCAGCTACGGTGGTTGCATTTCCGTTAATGTATCAGAGTACCAAGGCCGCCTTTCAGGGAGTGGACCGCAAGCTTGAAGATGCCGCCCGGACGCTGGGTGCTGGTAATTGGCGGGTTTTCTGGACAATAACCATGCCCTTATCCTGGCCAGGATTAGTGGCCGGGCTGGTATTGTCTTTTGCCCGGGCGCTGGGAGAGTTTGGCGCTACGATTATGATTGCCGGTAATATTCCCGGTAAGACCCAGACCATCCCGCTGGCGATCTATTTTGCTGCAGAATCCAATGATTTGTCGTTGGCTGGCGCTTATGTCCTGCTGATCAGTGGGATAACATTTTTCCTGATTTTTGGACTAAATGTCTGGTCTAAGAAGCGATGTGGGGAATCGTCTGTAAAGGGGTTGTTTTAAATGCTGCAGGTAACTGTGAAGAAAAAACTTTCTGATTTTACGCTGGATATTCAGTTTACTGTTGCAAACAACATTTTAGTTTTGTTAGGTCCTTCAGGGGCAGGCAAGACAACGATCCTCCGCGCGATTGCCGGCCTTTTACGGCCAGATGAGGGGAAAATCGCTCATGATGACCGCATTTTGTTCTGTTCATCGGCGAAAACGTTTGTGCCACCGCAGCTCCGGCGGGTGGGTTATATGTTTCAGGAGTTTGCTTTGTTTCCACATATGGATGTAAAAAGAAATATTTGGTATGGTGTAAGGAAATATGACCAGGAAGCAAATGAACTCTATGAACGTTTGGTGGGACTGCTGCGTATCAGGCATCTGACAACAAGGTTCATTGATACCTTATCAGGCGGTGAGAAGCAGCGGGTGGCTCTTGCCCGTGCGCTGATGGCTGAACCGGAGATTCTCTTGCTGGACGAACCTTTATCGGCCCTTGACGCTGATACGCGTTTGGAACTGCAGGAAGAACTGAAAAAGATTCAAGCACTCTGGAATATTCCTTTTGTCCTCGTAACCCATGACCGGGCAGAGGCTAAGGCTTTAGGGGATGAATTTTTGTTTTTGGAGAGGGGCAGGCAAGCAGCCGGTTCTGTTCTGTGGCAAGATGAAATTCTCCAGTGTCCAAGCGTGGGTTAAATGCAAGAATCAATATAATTTAGATCAATGAAGTATCAACTAAAGGAGACAGCAAAATCTTTTAGTTGATCTTTTTTTATTTGGGTATAGATTATGGATACGAAGGTAGAGCTTGGGAACAGAAAATATCCTCCGATGATAAATCGGGGGATATTTTCTATCTTCCAAGGCAATGGAAATTGCCATTCATATCTGGCATTATTAATATGAACTTAAAACTGGTTATCTCTTCAGAATATAAGTAGTCTGCAGAAATAGTAACAGAGGAGACAATTTTATTGATATGAAAAAAAAGACATTATTTTTGGTTTTTCTTGCGCTGATATTTAGCGTGCAATTTATATTTCTTGAAAAAGCTACTAACACAGAACTAAAACAAAATAATATAACAGTTACAGAAACGGTCACTCCGGCAGAAACACAGGGACTTCAATTTCTGCAAACAAAAATGCAAAGCCCTCAGGGACTTATCTATTATTCGGTTGAAGATAAATCCTTTGCTGCTTATAGTGTGCTTGAATCTATGGGGCAGGCTATGGAATATGCTGCTTTAATTGGAGATGGGAAACTTTTTGATTATTATGCAGAAATTACAGATAAATATTTTCAGCATCCAACCGGTTATTATTACTGGAAAATCGATGTCGCTACAAAAAAAGGAGAGCCCTCATCTGCTTTAGTTGATGATTTGCGTTTATTTAAGGCTTATTTTATTGCCAATGAAAAAAAACTAGGCAATTATGATGAACAATTAGAAAAATTATCAGAAGTAATTTTACAATCTGATATCGATGACAGTGGCTATCTCTGTGACTATTATGATGGCGGAACAAATCAAAAAGCAACCGAGGTATCACTGTTTTACTTAGATGTGGAGATTTTGGAGAAATTAAGCAGATATAATAATAAATGGTTAATTCCTTATCATAATGCCAAAGATATCCTGCTGCGTATGCCGGAGAATAAATACGGTTTTTATCCCAAGACTTTTAAAACAAAGACTAAAAAGTATGTTTGGGATACTTCAGTCAATATGGTTGAGAATTTATACACGGCAATTGATGCCTATCATGCAGGCAAGAATACACGTGCCTTATTAACTTTTTTAAAAGCACAGATAAAAAAAGGGAAAATATATAATCATTATAACTTAGACGGAACACCGGTTAACCAGGATGAATCGACAGCCGTTTATGCATTGGCTACACGTTTTTTGGCGCTTAACAACGAAAATGCAGCTGTCGCCTGGTGTTACCGCCGTACTTTGGAATTCCAAATTAGTGATGAGAAGTCATTTCACGGAGGCTTTGGCGAAAAAGAGACCGGGTTAGTCTATGCTTTTGATCAACTGGAAGCGTTACTAATGTTGAGGATGGTGGAAATAAAAAATGTTAGCCAGTAATAAATATTTACAGACAGACATAATTTCCTTTAACCTAATGATGACCTTTGTGTTGGCGGTGGTGGCAATTGTTTTACTTTATGCACCAAGTATGGGCTCTTTTACTCTATTTATTCCGATTGCCTGTATGATTTTCAATATGATTTTAACGTATAATCTGGGTCTGCAGAGAGGCCTGATGGCAGCAATTGTATTGACCTTTGTCTATGGCAGCTACATTATTTATGAAACAATGGTTGTCCATAGAATTTCTGAAGTTAACTTTGCCTACATTGCCTGGCTATTTTTTTACCCACTTAGCAGCTTGTTATCAGGTCAATT
>JAQSXM010000095.1 GCA_029256645.1 Sporomusa sp.
AAGTTTGAATTCTTTGGCCGGGGAACTGTTTTTTAGCGGATATCATTTGCAGGATAACGATTGCTTAATCTATAATATTGTTAAAGAGAAAATGAGAAGCCGCTATGTAGAAGAGAGGAAATTGCACAATGAAGTTTTCGGAGTTAGTGGATATAGCGAAATTACAACAGCTGCTTGATTCAATGCATGCTGTAACCGGCATACCTTCTGCACTTCTAGACAACAATTCTGCTATCTTGACTGCTAGTGGCTGGCAGGACATATGCCAGAAGTTTCATCGTGTTTTTCCTGAGACTGCGGCAAGATGCCGCGATAGTGACCGGCGGATATCTAAGCAGCTATCTGAGGGGCAGTCTGCAGGTTATCGATGTGAAAATGGACTGATTGACTATGCTTGTCCTATTATAATTGAAGGAAAGCATTTGGCCTCTCTCTTTGTCGGGCAGTTCCTTACGGAAAAACCAGACGAAAACTTTTTCCGGGACCAGGCACACCGCTGTGGGTTCGACGAGGACGAATATTTAGCTGCTTTGCGAAAAGTACCGGTCATCCCTGAAAAAAATGTAGCGAATATCATAGAATTTTTTTCCCAGCTTGCCTCTACAATTGCCTATCTTGGTTATCAAGTACTGCAGTCCAGGACTGCAATGGACTTTAAAGATACTCTGCTGGAGGCTATCCCCAACCCGGTTTTTTATAAAGATCGCAATGGCAGATATCTTGGCTGTAATAAAGCCTTTACTGAATTGCTTGGGTTTTCTAAAGCAGAGATCATCGGCAAATCTGCAAACGAAATTTCACCGATGTGTGTTGAGGAAAGGTATCAGGGAATGGATGCCGGCGTAATTGATACCTTTCAGTCTCATTCCTGCGAATGTGTGGTGCTGGATGCAGCCGGTACGGAGCGAAATATTATTTTTAATAATGCTGCATTCATTACTGTAGATGGATCAAAAGGTTTAGTGGGGAGTATTCTTGACATCACGGCCCGTAAACAAATTGAGGCTAGGCTTAAAGAAAGTGAAGATAACTATCATTTATTGTTTAATCATATGATAAATGGCTTTATGTTCCTTCAGGCAACCCCTATGGCGGACGGAGTTATGCAGGACTTCGTTATTCTTGATGTTAACGAAGGCTATGAAGGGATTATCGGACAAACGAAAGCAGAAGTAATAAATAAGAAGATGACGGAGATCATACCATTCACTGAAACCAAAAATCCGGAGTGGCTTTTTGTTTTAAACAAGGTACTCAACACCGGTGAGGCTACCTTGCTAGAGTATTATTCGAAACAAATTTTGAAGTGGCTACGCCTTTCAGTCTATAGCCCGAAACAGGGATATTTAGCAATCGTAGTATCTGATATAACCAGGGAAAAGCGGAGCGAGGAGCAGGTCCAGCAATATGCATATCACGATCACCTGACAGGGTTGCCTAATCGACGACTACTAGATGACAGATTATCTATTGCCATTGCCCAAGCGAAAAGATCAACTGAGCTTATTGCCGTGATATTTTTAGATCTGGATAATTTTAAGCCTGTTAACGATACCTACGGTCATGATGCCGGTGATGAGCTGCTACAGCAGCTAGCTAACCGAATAGTGAGTAATGTACGGGATGGAGATACTGTTTCGCGTGTCGGCGGTGATGAATTTGTTGTCATTCTCCCCAAGGTTAAAACGAAATTAGAAACCGAGCAGCTTGCTATAAGATTGTTAAAAGCCTGCAGAAAACCGTTCATTATTAGAAATAATAAGGTGTTTGTTTCAGCAAGCATTGGTGTGAGTATGTTTCCGGATGACGGAATGGATATTTCGGATCTAATTAGAAGTGCTGATATTGCCATGTATCAATCGAAAAGAAATGGCCGTAACCAGGTCTGTTTTGTGCATGGATGTGTATAAATAAATCTTAGAAAGCAAGTGCTTTTGGTCTTGATGGACAGCGTCTTAGTTCAATAGATGTAAAATGACTACTGTATGAATTTGATCATTTCATACAGTAGTCATTTTTTTAGCAAGAATAATTCATCAAATGGTTATGTTTGCCTATGAGCTGATACGGTTTTCTACAAGTGTATTGAAGGGAGTGAATGCGAGGGCAACGCCGAATGTGAGTAATAATAATCTTCTAAGCCCTGGCAGCATTGAAGGAGTTTCAGTGTTATAATCGAAAGTAATATTGTTTGTAGCATAAATGATGATGCGGTAGGCAGGTGGTTTCCTATGAAGTTACTAGTAGTTGATGATGATAAAATTATCCGGAGGATTCTCTCTTCCATGGTTCAGGATTGGGGCTATGAAGTGATGGTGGCAGCCGATGCTTCAGAGGCATGGAATACCCTATTTGCTAATGATGAGCCGGTAATTGTCCTTATGGACTGGATTATGCCTGATATAGATGGCATTGAACTATGCAAAAAGATTAAGCAGGCTAAAAACGAAGGGGATACTTATGTCATTATGCTGACTGCTAAGAATGACATAGAAGATATGGTAGCCGGCTTTGCAGCCGGAGCGGACGATTTCCTGAGTAAGCCGGTAGATGCGCGGGAGCTGGGAAGCCGCTTGTCTGTGGGCAGCCGGGTTCTAAAGTATCAGCACACATTGGTGCAACGAAATGCGGAATTACAGGCTACAAAGCATGTTATGGAAAACATTATGTGGGAACTGAAAGAGGCCAATGAGAAGCTGCGTGCACTTACCTTAATTGATGGGCTTACTGGCATCGCTAACCGCCGCAGCCTGGAAGAATTTATGGATAAAGAATGGCGGTTTGCAATGAGAGAGCAAATCTCTCTTACTATCATAATGTTAGATGTGGACTTTTTTAAGTTTTATAATGATACATACGGGCATCAGATGGGGGATCTGTGCCTGCAAAAGGTAGCTAATGTTCTTGCTGAATATGTAAAACCTAATGGTGATTTAGCAGCGCGATATGGCGGGGAAGAGTTTGCTGTGGTGCTGAGAAATACAGATGTAGCTGCAGCCAAGCTGGTTGCTGAAAACATTCGACTGGCTGTAGAGCGGCTTGATATCGCACACTCGGACTCACCTGTTGCTAAGTATGTTACGGTTAGCCTGGGGGTTTCGACAGTGATTCCTCAGCCAGGTGAGATATACGGAAAACTGCTTGACACTGCTGACAAAGCGCTATACCAGGCGAAAAATGAAGGACGAAACCGATGGATTTACATTAGTGGATATGCAGGGAGAGGTGTCATGTGTGCTGGATTATGAGGCTCTTCTAGGAGAATTTGTTAATGAAGGCTTGACCCATGTTCAAAGAATAGAAAAAGGCCTGCTTGATGCAGAAAGGGGCCTCCAGGACACTGAGCAACTTAATGCTGTATTTCGAGCGGCTCATAGCATCAAGGGTACCGCCGGTTTTTTTGGACTAAAAAAGATGGTGGAATTATCACATGCCATGGAAGCATTGCTGGCAAAGATCCGTAATTCTGGTAAAGACATGGACAGTGTGACGATTGATGCCCTGCTTTCGGCAACAGATAAGCTGAAAGAAATGCTTGAGAATGTTAAGGATAGTGAAAATACAGAGGTTAATGCTGAGCTCGCCCGGTTGACAGACGCTTTACACCATAAACAATACCCGCCTGCAGCGAAGAAATCTTCCGGCTGCACAAGGCGTGATTTTAATATACCCGGTAATTATAAAGAAATCATACGCGATGCAAAAAAACGGGGGCAGCAAGTATATCAATTGAACCTTAGCCTCGATAAATTTTCAGGACAAAATGCTGTTAGCCCAGATCTCGTCAGCAAGATTAAGTCTATAGGAAATGTTGTATATTGTGATGAAGGCTGCAATGAGCTAGCTTGCCTGTTCACAACTGTCCTGGAACCTGACCTTGTGGCATTAGCCCTGGATGTGTCGGAAGCCGATATTCAGCAAATAAGTGATGACGCCCAGAAGCCTGAGGATTTCAATGTTTTTAAGAAATCTTCAGGTAGCAGGTACTCCATGGAAGAAACGTCTTGGTCAGCGAAGGGCGAAAACGGTGTTATGGCCGCCTATGGAGGGACTGACAAGAAAGAGGATGAACGGGTTCGGGTGGACGTCGCACTTCTTGACAGCCTGGTTAACCTTGGCAGCGAGATTGTATTGGGAAGAAATCAGCTTTTTCGCCGTCTGGAAAAATATGCTGCTGCTATACCCGAATTAACTGCTTCACTACAGCATATTGATCGTTTAACAACTGAATTGCAAGAAAAGATAATGCGCACCAGGATGCAGCCGCTGGCTAATGTATTTGATAAGCTGCCGCGTCTTGTCAGGGATTTAGGAAAAAGCACAGGCAAAAATGTTCAGTTGCTTATGGAAGGTAAAGATATCGAACTGGATAAGTCCATCATCGAGGCACTGGCAGACCCTTTGGTTCACCTGATCCGTAATGCCGTGGATCATGGGGTGGAAACACTGGAGGAACGGAAAAATACGGAAAAATCACTGACAGCGATCATTAGTATTAAGGCTCACCGGGAAGGTGGACGTGCTGTTATCTCTGTCTCTGACGACGGAGCCGGGGTCAATCTGGAAAGTGTGGCCAGGAAAGCGATTCAGCAAAACATTCTAACACCGGGACAGTTAGCAGCTATGGGAGACAAGGAGCGGCTTAACCTACTGTTTCATCCTGGATTCTCGACATCTAAACAGATTACGGATATTTCCGGACGTGGCGTGGGGCTGGATATTGCAAAGTCCAATATTGAAAAAATTGGGGGAAATATTGAAGTTAGCAGTGTTTGGGGTAAAGGAACTACTTTCCGCCTGCGCCTGCCCCTCACATTAGTGGTCGTGCCTTCACTCATTGTCGAGGCAGCAAATCAACAGTTTGTGTTGCCACAAGTTAATCTACGGGAGATTGTGCGCATAACCCCTGGTGATAAAATCCGAAAAATTGAATATATCAACGGCTATCGTGTTTTAAACCTAAGGGGGGAGTTACTGCCTATCATCAATTTGGCCGAATGTCTTGGCAAAACTACGGGCAATATTGTTGAGTGTAGTATAACCAGGGTTTTAATTGTTCGAAGTGAGGATAGGGTATTTGGATTAACCGTTGACCGGATTTATGACCGGGAGGATGTACTGGTAAAACCTGTTCCTCAATATATCAAAGAATGTAAAGCTTATTCTGGTGTGACCATCTTAGGTGACGGAAAAGTAGCGATGGTTTTAGACCCGGATAGTCTTGCCCCGGCAACCATGTCAATGGCTACAGAACGGCAGGATGAAAACTTGGCATATATCGGGCAACGCACCCTTGGTACTATGGCAGAACAACAGGAATTTCTGTTGTTTAAATGCTCCGGACCGGAGAATTTCGGCATTAATCTTCCTTTGGTGGCAAGGGTGGATGAGATTGATGCAGACCAACTTCAAATAATCGGTGATAAGGAGTATGTCAATTACGAGGGTAGTATTTTAAGAATTCTGCGACCTGAAGATTATCTTCCGGTCAAAAAATTGGCATCGCGGCGCAGTAAGTTATGCCTGTTAATACCAAAATCAGTGAAATATCCGGTAGGAATTCTTGTTGAAAGAATCCAGGATACTGTTCAGACAGCGGTGGATATTAACGAAGAAGACATCAAGGCCAAGGGGCTGTGGGGATCGGCTGTAATTCATGATAAAATTGTATTGATTGTAAATCTTTATGACCTGATGGAACTCGCTGATCCTGAGCGTTACGTCACTGAGCAGGAAACAGGCCGGCATGACTGCTGCCAGACAGTACTGCTAGTTGAAGACACTGCTTTCTTTGCCATGGTAGTGCGCCAATACCTTGAAGGAGCAGGTTATCAGGTATTGATGGCAGGCAATGGTGAAGAGGCACTTAATTTACTGGGGAAATGTGCTGTAGATGTTGTGGTTAGCGATATAAGTATGCCGGTAATGAACGGACTAGAGCTGGTCAAGGCAATTCGCAGCAACGAGAATACAGCATCACTGCCTGTGATTGCCCTCACCTCCCTTGCAAGTGCCAGGCTGGAACAGGAAGGCATGGAAGCTGGTTTTAATTATTATGAACTTAAGCTTGACAAAACAAACTTGCTAAAGAAAGTCGCTTTAGCTCTTAGTGAACGGGAAGGGAGGCTGGCATGAAGGGCAGAGTGTTGACCTTTTATTTGTGCGGGGTCTTATGCGGCATTGACGTCAGCCGTGCTAAAGAAATGAATCGAAATGTTGAGTATACAGTAGTTCCGGGGGCTGCAAACAAAATAGCAGGACTAATGAATCTGAGAGGTCAAATCATTACTTTATTTGACCTTGCCACAATACTGGGTTTCTCCCGGCTGGAGAAGCGGCGGGAGATGAATTGCGTTATCCTGAAAGCCAGACCTCATGATTCTGACCAGGCCGGCTTTTTTGTCGATAAACCGGGTGAAGTAATTGAAGTGACAGCTGATATGTGCGAAGCACTTCCGGCTAGTTTGGGGGATATCGAAAGCCGTTTCTTACGCGAGGTAGTCAAGCTTGAAGACAGTATTTTATTAGTACTCGATCTTGACAAAATCTTCGGGGCATGAACAACTATTAGTCAGTGTGCCCAACAAGAAAGTATTTCCCGTTATTGAAAGGAGCGAGTATCCGTGAAGTGGTTTCGTAACTGTAAAATCGGCGTTAAGCTTATGATTGCTTTTTTTATACTAGTGTTAATTACCGGCATAACAGGGGTTGTTGGGGTCAGACAGATACAGCAAACTGAGAAGCTTGATACAGAACTTTATGAGATAAATACAGTTGCTGTCGGTGGTATCGGTAAGGCTGGGGTGGAGTTTCAGCGCATAAGGGTAAACCTTGGTCAGCTAATTCTTGCTGAGACTAAGGAACAGCGCCAGCAATATGCTAAAAATGTGGCTGATTTAAATGTGGAGTTAGAACAAGATCTGGATAAATTCGGCAAGAATATTCGTTCGGAGGAGATTCGCCGTGAATTTTACCAGTTGAAAGCAGTCAAAGCGAAATGGGATGTTGAGCGCGAGGAGCTTGTGAGACTGGTTTTATCCGGAGCGGGTGAGCAAGCTAAGGCATTGCATGTGGGAGCCGGCAATGTTTCATCATTGGAGATCAACGGTCGAATCGACAGATTAACAGAGCTTATAACGCTGGATGCCAAGCGGAAAGCAGATACTAACGCCGATCTGGCGCAAAGCGCCGCTAAAGAAATGCTTGTCTTGTTGCTTGTGAGCATATTGCTTGCTACACCATTGGCCTGGTTTATTACGCGTCAAATTACCCAACCGGTGCAGCGTCTTCGAGCGCTAATGACAGAAGTTGAGAAAGGGGACCTGACTGTTCAGGGGCAGGTTTGTTCTAAAGATGAGATCGGCCAGCTTGTAAACTCATTTAATCAATTGATTGGTACTATACGAACGATTAATATTGAGATACAGGATACAACGATAGTGTTAAATAACTCTTCAGCCAGCTTGCTGGCAATCTCAGAGGTTGTTGCAACTAATAGTGAAGAGACGAGTGCTATTACTGCGGCCGCCAGTTATGCCATCGGGGATGTTGCTGCCGGTGTTAGGAATACTGCCGAGGCCATTGGGGAAACCAGCAGTAATATCTATACTATTTCTGCAGCAACAGAGGAAATATCAACGACCATACAGAGTTTAGCGTCAGCCTCGGAGCAGGCGTCGGTAGGTCTTTCACAGGTGAATGGCCTGATGGAACAAATCTCCGGCGGTATTCACGTTGTGTCGCATTCGGCTAAAGATGTGTCCGGTTCAGTAGCTGATGTGGCAGCAGCGATCAAGGAAATCAATATTTCCCTTAATGAAATCAGCAGAAACTGCGAACGTTCGATTCACGTAGCTGAGGATGCCCAGGTCAGGGCGAGAGAGACTGCTGTGATTATCTCCAATCTGAACGGATTATCCAAACAAATTGGCAAGGTTGTCAATCTTATTAATGACATAGCTGATCAGACCAATATGCTGGCTCTGAATGCAGCCATTGAAGCGGCAGGGGCAGGGGAGGCCGGCAGGGGTTTTGCTGTTGTTGCTAACGAGGTGAAAGAATTAGCAAGAAAGACCGCAGGCGCGACAGACGACATCTCAATGCAGATTGAAACAATGCAGTCAGAAATGGCTAATGGTGTCCAGGCTATGGAGCGGATTACTCAGGTAATCAGCGAAATTAGCCAAAAGAGCGGTAATATAGCGGCGGCAGTAACAGAGCAGTCGGCAGTAGTGGGGGAAATCTCCACTGCTGTCATTAAGGCTTCAGAGAAAGTAAACTTAATAACCGGTGAAATAGAGGATATTGCAGATAAGTCCCAGTCTATCGCCCGCAGTACTACGGAAGCCTATGAGGGAGTTTCCACGATTGCGCGTTCAGTACATGAACTTGCCTTAACTGCCGGTGATGTGGCCAAGAATACAGACCGGGCATCTGGGAGAATCAGTGAAGTTGCCAGGACTTCGCAAACTATTGCCGAAAAGGTAGAAGAAATTTCAAATAGTATTGGCGAGATCAGCAAAGCCTCCAATGACACGGCCGCGAAAGGCACCGAGGCAAGCCAGTCGGCAGATGATCTCGTAGAGGTTGCTGTAAAGCTGGAAGGCTTATCAAAACAGTTTAAGATATAATTGCTTATGTACGCAAGTGAGGTATATATATTTCGCATCAACATACCACCTGCCTGCAAAACTTTAACGCGTTGTATATAGCCTTTGATTGGTGGTAAGTGTATGGAACATAAATTAAGTGTGTTAGTGGTTAATGACCGTGCTGTTTATCGGAAGCTGTTGTCGGAAGCGGTAGATAGTACCGGTATAGCAATGACCAAAGAAACCGCAGCAAATGGGGCAATAGCATTAGAACGTCTCAAACAGGATAGTTTTGACATTATTCTCCTGGATGTATTTACCTTAGGGCTAGGAGGCTTACAAACATTAGCTGAACTCAGAGGTCTATTTCCGGACACCAGTGTTATCATGCTCACTGGTAAAGATGACGAAAGTGCTGTTAATACATTGAATGCACTGCAACTAGGGGCACTGGACTTTGTGATTAAACCTGATACTGCTAGCCCGGGCCCAGGCAGTGATGCTCTACGCAAGCGCTTACAGTCTCTTTTTATGGAGTGCAAACTGGACAGGCTTAGCAAACGTAAGTCGCCTGGTTCGCTAGAGCAGACAGTTGCAGCTAAATCTAAGCAGCCACAATTGACAACTGTTCAACAAAGCGAGCAAAAGGGTAAGCCGTTAAATTCTTTTAAGGGTCCTGTGGGATTAATTGTTATTGCTGCTTCTACAGGCGGACCTGCAGCCCTTGAACAAGTACTGAGCGGTCTCCCCTCGTCTTTGAGCATACCGGTATTGGTTGTTCAGCATATGCCGAAAGGGTTTACCCAGATTATGGCGCAAACACTGAATAAAAAGTGCTTATTGCCTGTAGCTGAGGCGGTAGATGGCCAGTCCCTGGCAGGCGGGGGAGTTTTTATTGCCCCAGGGGGAGAAAACATGTCAGTGCAGGCAGGA
>JAQSXM010000096.1 GCA_029256645.1 Sporomusa sp.
ATGAATTTGATAACAGTGCCAGTAATACCTTTACTTTTAAAAACAGTCATTATGATTATGTTGCACCGACATGGACACGCAATGTTAATACATTAAATATTGCGGATCAGTTTACAAAAAAAATAAATGATCGGCATACGGTTATTACTGGTTTTGATTATACCAGGGATAAAGTAATCTCATCAGGTGGTATAACATTAAATAATAAAGCTGTTTATATACAAAGTGACTGGGATGTTACCAATCAGTGGAAATTAACTACCGGATTACGTTATGATGATCATTCTGCCGCAGGCAGTAGTACTACACCTAGAATTAATTTGGGATTTAAGGCTAATGACAAGACAAATTATTATATTTCCTATAGTGAGTTTTTTGTAACGCCGACAACTTATCAGTTATATAATGAGACATACGGAAATGAGAATTTGAAACCAGAAGATGGTAACACAAAAGAAATTGGGGTGAATCACCGATTTAGCGATAGTTTTACCGCTGCGGCAAATATATTCCAGCGGAAGACCGATAATGCAATAGGGTATAATTATGTGACCAGTAAATATTACAATATGAATGATGAGGATGCCAAAGGCTGGGATATTCAGTTTAATAAACGGTTCTCAGACTCGGTTAGTACTTTTGTCGGTTACACATACACTAATATGAAAGAACAAAATGGTTCCATAAGAAATGCTAACGGTTATATTCCTAAACATGCCGTTAATGTTGGTGTGGATTATACTGCTGATAAATTTGACATCGGCTTACAAGGTAGAGCGTCAATTGACCGTAAGGGAAAAGATACGGTAGCAAATTTCTTCCCTTGTGATTCTTATTGGATTTGGGATATTGGTGTCAATTATAAAGTCAATAAGGAAACCAAGGCGTTTGTTAAGGTAAATAACATCTTTGATAAATTCTATGCAGAACAATCGGCAGCAAGTTCTTATACCCCTGGTAACTGGTATGCAATGCCCGGTCGTAACGTTATTGTTGGTATGGAATATATGTTCTAATTGGGGATCTACATAATAATAACTTTAATGATGAAGATATTAAAAAAATGCCAGCCGCCCAAGCGACTGGTGTTTTTTTGTAGAATCGTCCATGGGTTCTAACAAATAAGATGCTTCTTAAAATTATTATTTAAGATATATATGTTTGACAACATTTAATGAGAGTGCTATTATTAAAATCAGTAAAATTTTACAGAATAATTCAAATAATGATGGAAATAGGTGCCTTAGAGCTTAATAGGGAAGTCCGGTTGAATGCCGGCGCGGTCCCGCCACTGTAATGGGGAGTAAATCCAGGAGATGCCACTGAGACAAATGTCTTGGGAAGGTATGGAGGAGCGATGAACCAGAGCCAGGAGAACTGCCTATTTATCAATCACCGTTATACCCACGAGCGATGGGGAGGGGATTTGTAGAGCAGTTTATCCTTCCCGGCTATTTTGGCCGGGATTTTTTATGGATAGGATTTCTCTTATTACAAACCCTTCCTGGACAAGTCCAGGGAGGATATTTTATTTATAGGGGAGTTCAGTAAATTATCAGCAGGCAGGTGAGAGAACAGCGATTATTTACGGATTGACAAGGAGAATTCATAATGAACGGGGGATGTACTTAATGAAACAAAAGAAATCAGCAAAAAAAATCAAAGCCCGGTCAATGCTGTGTATGTTAGTGGGTGGGGCATTGTTGTTACAATCACCAACGACAGCTTGTGCTGCTGCCGATGAAGAGTTCTCACTGGACCAGATTGTCATCACGGCTAACCGTATGCCAACAGAGCTTCTCAAAACAGCGGCCAATGTTACCGTAATAACGCAAGAGGATATTGAAAAGGGAGCTTATGGGAATTTAGGTGATGTTCTCAGAGATGTTAATGGGGTAATTGTGCCTACAAAAGGGTTTGCTGCGAATAATCAGGCTATCCTGCTGAATGGCGATGATCGTGTGTTGATCATGATCGACGGACGCCGGGTAGGCCGCCCGGAAGGAACGGCTAACGGGAGTTCCTCAGTTGACCTTAGCACGATTGTTTCATTAGGTAATATTGAACGGATCGAAATTGTTAAAGGCGGTGCATCAGCCCTTTATGGTTCTGACGCAGTTGGCGGTGTCGTCAATATCATTACCCGCAAAGGCGTTGAGAATAAAACAACTTTGGAATTGGGTACAGGTTCCTGGGGATTACGCAATTATAAATTAAGTGTACAAAGACAGGAGAATGACTATCGGGTATTCATTACTGCAGATAAGAAATCTCAGGATTACAGTGAGTATAATGTGCTTAATCCGGCATCGACGTCCGGCAGTAATAAAGGCGATACTTATCGTTGGCCCAATAATAGCGAGTTTGAAGGACAAGGGCTTACTGTAAGGGTGGATAAGGAGATTGATTCTGACCGTTCACTGACACTTAATCTTGAGCATTGGAGCGATAAAGGCGGCCAGCCATTCGACCTAGTAGATACTTATCAACCTTCTGTCACGACACATTTGTCAAATAACGCAGCATTTACCTATAACTTTGATCAGTCGACTGCAGTCCCGGGGTTTGCCCGCATTTATTCCAACTATCATAATCAGAATGATTTGATTTATGGCGCCAACAAGAGCAGAGTGTATGGGGGGCAATATCAAACAGGATGGCAAGTGGACGAGGCCAATCAGTTGATTGCCGGTGTTGAGTGGACAAGAGGAACGGTGCTTGAGAGCGCCAGCGGCTATAACAATAAATCTATTACCAACACAGGGGTGTATCTGCAGGACGTTTATTCTGCAAGTGATAAATTAACAATTACTCCAGGGATCCGTTATGACCATCATAGTAATTTTGGTGGGCAAACAACGCCAAAACTGAGTGCCAATTATAGTGTGAATCCCACAACCGACATATATGTATCTTATAACCGGGTGTTTAAAGCACCTACTTTAGATGATTTATATGCCTATTCTAAACCGGGAACGGACGGTACATACTCCTGGGGAGCTTCTTTTGGCAATCCCAACCTAGAGCCGGAAAAGGGGCAGGTTATTAGTGCCGGGATAAATAAAAAACTGGGCAATAATACAACTCTAAAGACTTCTTATTTTGCAAGTAAAATAACCAATGCGATAGACTGGGACAACCCGTCGGATTTAGATGGGGATGGTTTGGACGATTATCAGGTATTGAATATTGATAAGCAAAAGAAACGCGGCATTGAAGTAGATCTGCATCACCGGTTTTCTCCCCTGTATTATACAGAGATTGGTTATTCTTATGTTCATGTTGAGAATAACGATAATGGGACCGGCTATGTGGTTGAGACTGCCAATAGCCAGCCCAAAGGCTACCGGGTCAAATTAGGCTATACAGGCGAACAATGGAATGTAAACCTTAATGGGCAGGGCGTATCAGGCCGAAATACGACCCGCTTTGTTGACAGCAGTTATTGGATTTGGAATATGGCTGTTAATTATAAAATTAATGAAAATGCTAATGTATATCTGAATGCTTTCAATATTACCGATAAAGCCTACGAATTGATCTCCAGTGGAACTAGCGGGACATACAACGGCATAGGAAACTATCCGATGGCAGCCCGGAATTTCCAACTTGGCATTCGGTACTCTTTCTAATGATCGCGGCAGAAGATAATTGACAACCCTTGTCACAAATGGTATTATTAAATTGTATATAATATCCAAAACAATCGAATAATGATGAGTTAGGTGCCCTTATGGGCTTAATAGGGAAGTCGGTTGAAAACCGGCGCGGTCCCGCCACTGTAATGGGGAGCAAACCCAAGATATGCCACTGAGACGTAACCGTCTTGGGAAGGTTTGGAGGAGCTATGATCCAGAGCCAGGAGAACTGCCTAGCTGACAGTCACCGTTTTACCCACGAGCGATGGGGAGGGGATTACAGTCAGACAACGACTGCCTTGGCGTTCATGCCAGGTAGTCTTGTGTTATGCTGAATTCACTCCTGGTCAATGACCAGGAGTTTTTATTTAGTGCGCACTGTAGAATCTCTCCCGGCTGTTGTGGCAGCCGGGAATTTTATTTGAAGCAGCCTTCGGCATGATGGGCTATATACTAATATCTAATAAGGGCGGAAAAGTGGAGGTTTGGATAATAAAAGAAAAGGAGATAAGGGAAATGATAAAAACAAGAGATGACATATCTAAATTGACTGTGACCAGAATGGCAATCTATTACAGCGCTCTAAAAAAGATGCTGGACGACGGAGAAACAATGTGCCTTTCAATCCAAATCGGCCAGCATACCGGAATAAGCCCTTCGATAATACGCAAGGACTTATCCTGTTTTGGTGAGTTTGGCACTAAGGGTGTTGGCTACAGGATTGAGTTTCTACTGCAGTGGATTGGGGAAATTCTGGGGTACAATACTATCTGGAATACAGTAGTGGTAGGGATGGGGATGCCGTTATTATCAATAAACTGTTATCAGAATTTCCTGCCACCCGGGTTCCGGATCACTGCAGTTTTAGATATGAATGAGCAGAATCACGGAGTGCTGCTGCCTGAACTGGGCTTGTCTATTGAATCCTTGCAGAATCTGGAGTCTGTTGTATTTAATAAGCAGGTGAGCATTGGGTTGGTGGCGGTGTTGCCGGAACAGGCTCAGATCGTTACCGACAGGCTTGTTGCCGCCGGTGTTACTGGTATTGCTAACTTTACCCAAGCCCAGATAATTGTACCTGATAACATTGCACTGACCCAGATCAATGCTGGCCCGATGATCAGCCAGCTTTCTTATGATCTGGCTCGTCCGGTACCATTTCTGCGTTCCATTGTTTAGATTAGTTTTCAAGTATGGAATCTTTCCGGGTGATTAAGGTCATTGATTTACCCACTGATTTTACCGATAGCGAGGGTCGTTATGGCCCTTCTTTTTTTGCCAACGTCAAAATTCGCTATTTTCTGTATATGCCAGGATATGTTTGACAATAGTTGCGGGCGGATGCTATCATTGGAAGTAACTATAGACTATTTTTACTAAAATCAAATACAATGGAGACAGGTGCCCTACGGGGCTTAATAGGGAAGTCCGGTGTAATGCCGGCGCGGTCCCGCCACTGTAATGGGGAGTTAGCCTAAGATACGCCACTGAGACGAAATCGCCTTGGGAAGGTTTGGGTGAAACAATGATCCAGAGTCAGGAGAACTGCCTGTTTGTCAATCACCGTTTTTTACTCACGAGCGATGAGGAGGGGATTTGAGAAAATCTATGTTTCGGCTTATCTTTAATGGCCGGAACGATTATATAGATTAATTCTTTTTCGCATACAACCCCTCTCGGCGTGAGCCAGAGGGGATTTTAATTTTGTAGTATATGGGATATAACGGAGGAGGCACTAACATGGAGCAAGCAAAGCAAAGCAGTGTACCCAAAAAGGCCATCATAGTTGTTAGTTTTGGGACTTCTTATCAGGAAACCCTGAAACTGAATATTGAAACTGTCGAAAATAGAATCCGGGAAAAGTTTCCCCAATATGAAGTGCGACGGGCTTTTACTTCGCGTACAGTCATCAAGCGTTTAGCCGAGTCCGGTGTTCAGATTGACAATGAAATACAGGCGTTAAAACGTTTGCAGGATGAGGGCTACGAGGAAGTATACATACAGCCATTGCATGTGGTGCCTGGTGCTGAATATGACAAAATCAAGGTACTTGTTGCCCATTATGCCCATGCCACAGAAAAAGCTTTTGCAAAAATCCGCCTGGGCCGTCCTCTATTGTACTGTATGGGGCAGGAGGGACATCCTGATGACTATGCAATTGCCATTCAAGCCTTATTAACGCAGCTGCCGGAAGCGGATGCAGACAGTGCTGTTGTGCTTATGGGCCACGGGGGTATGCATCCGGCTAATGCTGCTTATGCCGTGTTGCAGCTGAAATTAGAGGACGCAGGATTAAATCATGTTTTTGTGTATACCGTCGAAGGCTTTCCGTCTTTGCACCGGATTATTGACAAGCTTAAGCAGAAACAGGTAAAAAAGGTTACGCTAATGCCATTTTTGCTGGTAGCTGGTGATCATGCTACCAATGATATGGCTGGGGATGAAAAAGATTCGGCCAGGTCGCAGCTGCTGGCAGCAGGCTTTGAGGTTGAGGTATATTTCCATGGATTAGGTGAGAATCCAGCCATTCAGGATATCTATGTAGCCCATCTCCGGTCGTCTATTGATCACCCACCACACGGTCACCGGCCCAGTGGTCATGGGCATGGTCATGGCCATGGTCATGGCCGGAGCTGCAACCCTGAACATGGTCATGCTTGTGGCAAAGGTCATTGCCATGGTCACAGTCACGGACATTAATCCAGTTGATTGTTTCCGCCTGCCTGGCGAAAAATAGCTAAAAACTGAATACTGCTGAGACAGGTGCCCTACGGGGCTTAAAAGGGAAGTCCGGTGCAATACCGGCGCGGTCCCGCCACTGTAATGGGGAGTAAGCCCAAGTTATACCACTGAGACAATATGTCTTGGGAAGGTTTGGGTGAGCTAAGATCCAGAGCCAGGAGAACTGCCTGTCTGACAATCACCGGTTGACCTACGAGCGATAGGGAGGGGGATTTTGCGATAGTGCTTTTATCAAGCTGCAATAAACTCCTGCGTTAAGCTCAGGAGTTTTATTTTTTGTGGAAAACCATGATAGTTGATGATCAATTGATGGAGAGAGGGATACCAGAAGAAAAATGAAAAAAATTGCGTTTTATGGTAAAGGCGGCATTGGGAAATCGACAACCGCCGCTAATGTATCTGCGGCCTTGGCCGAACAAGGACAGGCTGTCTGCCAGATTGGCTGTGACCCGAAAAACGATTCAACACGACTGCTGCTTGGCACTACGTGCAAACAGACGGTACTGGATATGGTTAGAAAATACGGTGATGAGGTGACAACCGAGCAGGTAGTGCATACCGGCTTCCGGGGAGTCAAATGTGTCGAGGCCGGCGGGCCTGAGCCAGGGGTAGGCTGCGCCGGGCGGGGCATTATTGTGGCTTTGGAAAAACTAAAAGCGTTGCAGTCGGTCTCGGAAGAGCATGTGATCTTATATGATGTATTGGGCGATGTGGTTTGCGGTGGTTTTGCCGTACCGATTCGTGAAGGCTATGCCACAGATATTTATATCGTATCCTCTGGTGAACTGATGTCATTGTATGCTGCTAATAATATCGCCAAAGGGGTAGCGCGTTTTGCCGGGCGTGGCCGGGCACGGCTTGGCGGTATTATTGGCAACAGCCGCAATATTATTCGAGAACAGGCGCTGTTAGAGGAGTTCGCCGCAAAACTCAATACCCGCCTGGTTGCTTTTATTCCCAGGGAGCAGGCTGTACATCAGGCTGAGATACGTCGACAGACCGTGATTGAATGGAAACCAGAGTCTGCGCAGGCGGCGATCTACCGGCATTTGGCCGCCTTGATCATGGACAACCGGGAATTGTCTGTGCCTACACCGCTGGAGTTCGAAGACCTTGAGGAGTTGGTATTACGTTATGGTGAAGAGTAAGCGACCGGTTGTTCCCCTTAAAAGTGGCTGTAGCTGCAGCATGCCGGGTGTGTGGCGGGCTGTAGCCCATAGCGACGGCGCTGTTGTCGTCTTTCATAGCCCGAAAGCCTGTGCCCATGTAACCCAGGAGATGGAGCTGGGAAGCCAGTATCGTTTGGTATCCCGGCAGGAGTTTGTGCCCGGGCGTTACATAGCGCCACTGATTAGCAGTGAATTAACAGATGAACACTCTATTTTCGGGGGTGTTGAGCAATTGCGGGAATGCATCAGATTTGTAGCCGGGCGCTATCACCCCAGCTATATCGTTATTGCCAGTTCCTGCGTGGCCGGCATCATTGGGGATGACATAGCAGACGTGGCTGCTGTTGCCGAGCAGGAATTCCAGATACCGGTCATTGCTTCACCCTGCAGCGGGTATTTAGACGGGGAGTATCATGCGGGCTTTTACCATACGGCAATGGCTGTGGCGGAACGATTCATGACCACTCAGCCTGCTCAGCCGGGCCAGGTTACTATTTTGGGTGACCGCGGCGGACCTGACAGCGAAGATTGCCGGGAGATGAAAAGACTGCTCCAGTATTTCGGGTTAGCGGTGCATGCTCATTTTCCGGGATATGCCTCGATTGCTGATATGCAGCGGGTGGCGTCATCATCACTCAATATCCTGATTGGCGGCAGAACGCAATCTTTTGCCTGGATACGCAAGCTGGCAGCCGGGATTGAAGCAAAGAGCGGCACCCCTTTTTTTGACAGGGACCATCCGGTAGGCTGGTTAGGGACCAAGGCCTGGTTAGAGGAATTAGGGGCATTGCTGGAACAGCCTCAGGCGGCAGCCCTGGCAGTAGCGGCTGAACAACAACGGCTGCAGGAGGCGGCATTTGAGATCCGCCGGACGCTCAGATTAGCCAGGGTTACCTTAGTCCTTGGCCGGCCGTTGCTGTATTTCGAGCCAGGCTGGGTGCTGGAATTACTAGCCCAGGCCGAAGTGGAACTGGCGACCATAGTCCTGCTGAAGGGGATGACAGGCCAGCAGCAGGATGCTTTGCAACAGGCCCTTGCAGCGTATACTAAGGTGCCTGTTTTGCAACAAGACCAGGCTGATGCTATCCTCGATACAGCAGATCTGGTCATTACAACGCATGAATTGGATAACGAAAATCTGCGCCAGTTCTTTTTGCCGGTTTTGCCGCCTATCGGTGTCGGCGGCCTTCTCAACCAGTTGCGTAAATTGGAACGCCTGGCACTGCGCCCGGTACAGCGGGGAGGAATACTGTATGGCTGATCAGCAATGGCGAGATGTCCAAGCCTGTTTTGATACCTGTGCCCTGACGGGAGCGGCCGCCTTTTTTGCCGGGATTGAGGATGCGGTTATTGTCGGAAACGGGCCGTTGTGGTGCTACTTTTATGCGCTGCGATTTTTGGAGCATGCCTGTCCGGATATTGCCAGCCGCTTTTTCTGTTCGCAGGTTGATAATAATGCGGTCATCTATGGTACGGAAGAAGCATTGCTGGAGACGCTGCAACGAGTTAAGGAAACCACCCGGCCGGCTGTGGTATTTATTGAAAGCAGCTGTTCGGTCAGTCTGATCGGCGACGATCTTGACGCTATTGCCAGGCAGGCAGCTATGCCCTGCCCGGTAATATGTTTAGAAAGCGGTGGCTTGAACGGGGGCTTTCAGGAAGGGTACCAGGCCGCGGCTAAAGCCTATTTTTCCGCTATACCGCTGCAGCAGGGGCTGCAGAGAAAAGCAGGCACTGTTAATTTATTAGGGGCAACCCAGGGCCACTATAATGCTGTCAGTGATATACGGGAAATTAAACGCCTTTTAGGGGTTGCCGGATACCAGGTTCTAGCCTGTCCGGGTGCCGGTACCAGTCAGGCCGGTATTGCACTGATGGCTCAGGCTGAACTTAATATCGTACTGCATGCTGAACTGGGACAAGAAACAGCCCGGTT
>JAQSXM010000097.1 GCA_029256645.1 Sporomusa sp.
ACCGACCATATCTGTCCGGCCGGAGCCCTGTATTTGCCGATCCGTTCGAACATCCCGGAACTTTCTAAGCATGCTTTTAAGGTGGTGGATGACACCTTTGCCGACCGGGCCGGCAAAGCGGGCGGCGGCTTGATCGTCGGCGGTGCCAACTACGGTCAGGGATCAAGCCGGGAGCAAGCCGTTATGGTGCCAAGATACCTTGGCGTTAAAGCGGTAATTGCCAAGAGCTTTGCCCGGCTGCATTTGGCGAACCTGGTAAACTGGGGTCTCCTGCCGCTGACTTTTACGAATAGCGACGATTTTGACACAATCAGCCAGGGTGACCGGCTGACATTTGATACTGCAGTATTATCTGAAGGACAGCACATTATCGTTAAGAATGAGACGAAAGCTGTTACTATTGTTGTTGCCTGTCCCCTCTGCCAGGAGGATCTGGAATCGATAAAAGCAGGTGGCCGGCTAAATCAGGTGAAAGCCAAAAACCGGAACAGCTAGCGACACAGCCATCACAAAGTGACTTTGCTAGAGAGAGGAGCGGAAATGATGAACGCTCTTGAGAAAAAGCTGGTGGGAATCCTCACAACCCTGCGGCACCAGTATGGCGTTACCGCAGTTAAGTGTAACCTGGAAGCGGAAGGCATCCGGCTCGACGAAGTAGCCCGCACCAAGGAGATCGTACTCAGCTCCGGTGTCGGCCTTACCATAAAACTCGGTGGCTGTGAGGCGTTGACAGACCTCCGGCTGGCCAAAATGTTTGGTGTCAATAGTATCATGGCGCCGATGATCGAGTCCAGATTTGCTTTGGAAAAGTACCTTGATATGGTTGCAGCTGAATATGCAGCTGATGAACTGGCTGATATGAAGTTGCTTATTAATATTGAAACAACCGACGGGTATGAAAAAATTGACCAGATCCTGAGCGCTGATAATATTGACCGGTTGCACGGTATTGTGCTGGGGCGCACTGACCTCGTGAAGGCCCTGGGCGTGACTGATGTTAACGCGCCGCAAGTGCTGGACATTGCGAGAAATTTATTTACTAAAGCCAGGCAGCACTCACTCCTTTGTATTGTTGGCGGCGGGACTACCGTAACGTCCGTACCCTTTTTCCAGCAGCTGCAAGGAGTGCTGGATGGCTTCGAGACCAGAAAAGTGGTATTTGCTGACACCGGTAAGTCCGGGGGAGAGCTGGCAGAAGGCATTCTGCTGGCACTCCGATTTGAATACCACTGGTATGAACTGAAGCAGCAGTATTATGGCAGGATCTACAACGAAGACGCTGCTAAAATGAAGAACCTGGCCAATGTTTTACAGCTATAGTCATTGCGATAGCAGCTATTGTGGAGGAGAATATGCAAAAAACAATTGACGGGTTTGGGCTGTTACCAACCACCTGCATATCGGATGCAATGCAGGGATTAAATAATTTTGACACCGCCGTCAAACCCCTCAAGGCAGAGTATAGAATCTGCGGACAGGCAATCACTGTTAAGATGCCGGCCGGTGATAATATGATGGTGCTAAAAGCTATAAAAGAAGCCCGGCCGGGCGATATCTTAGTGATTGATGCCGCGAACTACTCCTATCGGGCGGTTGCCGGCGATTTTGTTATCGGCCTGGCGCAGGTTCTCGGGTTAGGCGGTGTGGTGGCATATGGTACGATTCGTGATGTTCAAAGCATCAAAGCAATGAATTTTCCAGTCTTTTGCACCGGAACAACAGTTGCCTGCAGTCAGAAAATCGGCGCAGGCGAGGTTAATGTCCCTATATCGTGTGGCAATGCCACTGTCCATCCAGGCGATATAATCATCGGGGATGCTGACGGTGTAGTTGCTGTGCCGCAGTCAGAGGCGAGCATTATTTTGGCGGCAGCCCGGAAAAAGCTGCAACAGGATGAAGCGCGTGCTAAACGTGTGTTAGTGGACGCACAGTCGGCCATGGACTATCTCAATAGCCTTATTCAAGAAAAATAGCAACCCTTGCCAGGTAATCATGCAAGGGTTGCTGTTTAAAGATCCAGATAATCAATTGTATCGGAAAACTCGACAAACGCGTTGACTGCATTGATTGATAATGCCTCTTTTTGATAAATCATCCAGGTCCGGCGCATGACAGGCTGATTATTTTGATCTGTGATAACTGTCTTATATACGCCGTCTGATTTGAGCAGGATCATGCTCCCCATGATCGCGTACCCATGGCCATGTTCGACCATGTCCTTACAAGTGTCAAGACGATCAACCTCCATGCTGATAAACGGGGGGACCGTAAAGTTTTCCCGCCACCAATTATCGATTAATAATTGGACTGCGTCATCTGTACGGTAGCTTATTCTGGGGAGATTCGGCAGATCCTGGATTGAAACCGGTTCTTTTGAGGCAATGCACATCGTTTCTTCAAAAAGTAGTTTCTTTTCGTCCGGCCAGGGATACTCGCCGCGTAAGAACCCAATATGAGCTCCGTGGGTGTTGACCAGGTTTAAAACCTCTTTACTCCAGACCGTATTTACCTTAAATTCCATCTGCGGGTAGTGGGTTTTAAAAAGCTTTAGCAGACGCGGCAGTTTGTATTTGGTCATATAGTGTGTTGCGGCGATGCGTAAAGTCCCTCTGACGCCCTCGTGCATATTGGTAATCCGGTCTTTGATTTCCTGTATCCGGGTCAGCATCTCTTTAGAGCACTTGGCAAGATACTCTCCCTGGGACGTGAAATGGATTCCCTTACCTGATCGATAGACTAGCTTCGCGCCTAACTCGTCTTCGATCTGGCGTAACCGGGTCGTAAGAGCAGGCTGGGAAATGAAAAGAACTTGTCCGGTTTTGGTAATATTTCTTTTTTCATATAGAACATGAAAGATAAGCCAATCGCGTTCATCCATACTGTTTCTCCTTGGGAATATTACCAACTTATTGTTTCGCTGTAGTTGTATTCGCGATTGCAGTAAATAATCCTCTATGCCAACAAGGGATCAACATCCTGATCGGAATAGGGGAACAGACAGTGTCCTAAATTGCGAGATAGGGAGGATTACTCATGACAAGGCTGTTAAAACCGGCGCAGGCAGGTACGCTTGAATCGTCGGATATCCTTATAATGCTGGCTCCTGCTGAAGCGGGTGCCGGTATCCAGGTTGAACTGCACACTCCGACCAGGCAACAGTATGGGGAACACATCAGGAGCCTGATCGTAAAGATATTTGAGGCCCAGGGGATCCAGGATGCAATTGTACACGCCAATGAAAAAGGCGCTTTAGACTATACGATAGAAGCCCGGGTTAAAACAGCGATTAAGCGGGCTTCAGGCCAGGGGGGATTCTAATATGTTGAAAGAACGACTGCGGCGGACTGTTTTGTATGCAGCCGGCAATAATCCCGGACTGCTGCAGAACGCCGCGATATATGGAGCAGACAGCGTAATTTTCGATGTTGAGGACTCCGTAGCTGTTTCAGAAAAGGACAGCGCCCGGGAGCTTGTTTATCATGCGCTAAAAAAGCTTACGTTTCCGTGCGAGATTGGGGTGCGTATCAATCATATCAGTACCCCCTGGGGCTATGACGACCTGGAATACCTGCTGCCGGCGCAGCCGGACTATATTCGCTTGCCTAAAGGTGAAAGCGGGGACGAAATTAAGGATATCGATACTATCATAACAAAAGTAGAAGCGCAGCAGGGATTTGAACCCGGATCAATTAAGCTGATGGTTTCGATTGAAAGCCCTAAGGGTCTGCGCAACGCCTATGAAATTGCCTCTGCCAGTCCACGCATGATCGCAATTGCGATTGGCGGCGAAGATTTTGCCGCCTCGCTTAAGACCGAAAAAACACGGGGAAATATCTTTACCGGCGGCCGGGAGCTGTTCGTTGCCAGAAGTATGATTGTATTTGCCGCAAGGGAAGCCGGGATTCAGGCCATTGATTCCGTATTCTCCGATTTACGGGATGAAGAAACACTGATCAATGAAGTAACGATGGTTAAAGAATTGGGTTTTGACGGTAAATCATGTATAAACCCTCGCCAAATCGATATTATCCACCAGGTATTTACCCCTTCGGCGCAAGAGATTGACTACGCCCACAGGGTTCTGGCTGTTTTTGAGGAAGCCGCAGCCAATAATTCCGGTGTTATCGCTTTAGATGGCAAGATGATTGATATGCCCATGGTCATAAGAGCCGAGAGAGTGTTAGCAAATGCCCGCGCCGCCGGCATTTACCAGAAGGGGGTAATCTGATGATTAATGCAGCAGGCCGGGAGATTCCCGCCAGCATCCAAGGCTATAAGGAGATAACAAACTATGCCGGACCGTTTGCAACCCCGCCGCCGGCAGATGCGCGCAAGGCAGGTCCAACGCTTAAAGCGGTATATCCGGGCGAAAATAAACTGCTGGCATCCATTGATGAGGCAATTGAGGCAGCCGGGTTACAAGACGGCATGACCATTTCGTTTCATCATCATTTCCGTAACGGTGATTATGTAATGAATCGGGTCATTGCGGCGATTGCCCAAAAAGGGATCAAAGGTCTGACCTTAGCACCAAGCTCTTTTTTAGATACAAATGATGAATTAATCCCCTATTTTCAGCAAGGAGTCCTGATTGCGGCTGAAACAAGTGGTTTGAGAAATAAGCTTGGCCAGTTTTTGACGACCAATAAATTAACAAAGCCAACGATCATTCGTTCTCATGGCGGCCGGGTGCGGGCCATCGAGAGCGGGGAACTGAGGATTGACGTCGCGTTTATCGGTGCACCCACCTGTGATACCTATGGAAATATCAACGGTGTGCATGGCTCTGCAGCCTGCGGCTCTATGGGGTATGCCACGGTCGATAGCCGGATGGCTGATACGGTGGTGGCAATCACGGACAATTTAGTGGATCATCCCATTTGCCCGGTAAGTATTCCCCAGCACAGGTTGATTATATCGTCAAGGTTGACTGCATCGGTGATCCAAAAGGGATTTCCACCGGCGCCTTGCGGGTTACCTCCAATCCCCGTGATCTCCAGATTGCCAAGCTTGCTGCTAAAGTCATTGAATATGCGGGCTATTTTAAAGAGGGATTTGGCATGCAGCTAGGCGCAGGCGCTGCCACTGTGGCGGCAGGCAAATACCTAAGGCAGGTTATGCTCAGGGACAAAGTTGCCGCAAGCTTTGCGATTGGCGGTATCGTCGGCCCATTTTGCGATTTACTTGATGAAGGTCTGATTCGAACCTTATTTGATGTACAGAGCTTTGACGCGAGGACAATTCAATCACTCCGCGACAACCCCCGGCATCAGGAGTATGATTGCACTTTCTATGCTAATCCCTGGAATAAAGGCCCCATGGTAAACAAGCTTGACTATGTTGTCCTGGGGGCCACAGAAGTAGACATTAATTTCAACGTCAATGTAATGACTGATTCCAACGGCATCATGATGGGGGCTCTCGGCGGTCATCCCGATGCATCGGCCGGGGCAAAATGCACCATCATCTGTGCACCGCTGCTCAGGGGCCGCCTGCCGATGGTCACAGACGCTGTGCAAACCATCTCCACCCCGGGTGAGACGGTAGACGTAATTGTTACAGACCGCGGCGTGGCAGTGAACCCCAAACGCCAGGATCTGATTGAAAATCTGAAGGGATCAGGACTACCCCTCATGACCATAGAACAACTCCGGGATACGGCCTATGACCTTGGCGGTAAACCAGGCCCGCTGAATATAAGCGACGAGGTGGTTGCTGTGGTGGAATACCGTGATGGCACAGTATTAGACGTAATCAGGCGCCCTGTTTTATAGGATTGCCCCCCTTTATTAGGGAAAAGGACCGTAGGACGATTCTGCTGGCTTCCAGAGAAGTTTTTTACAAATAGGAAACCGCTAGTTGCCTGTTGATGAGCAATAGCGGTTTTTTTTGTTGTATTTTTGCCGTGTGATATATTGCTTCAGAAAAGGTATCACTGGTTTTTATATTTATATGGTAAATGTTATATTAAAACTAATATTGGGCGAAGTGGTTATATCAAAAAAATGTCATTAAATATTATCAGTTATTATGAATTGGAAAAGTTATGCTAATATGGTAATATAAAAATATTGGTTAGGAGAAAAATTTGGATGATTATTGCGAAAAATGGAGGGCGGAAATAGGTTTAGGGCGAATTTGAACAGATTATAATAGTTATCGTTCCAAAATATTATGTAAGTGAGGGTTTCATTATGGAATTTGTCTTATGGATTGGTTTTTGTGTTGGTATAGGGTATTATGCTCAAACAAAGGGGCGGAATTCTGTTGTTTGGGGGCTCATAGCGTTTATTATTAGCCCTTTAATTGCAGGTATTATTTTGGCCCTTATGAAAGATAACAAAATTGTTGATAGTATAACAGAAATAAAAATGGATCACCAGCAATTACGTGATCGGGTAGAAACAAATGAAAAAATTGCAGATAAAAAATTCGAGCAGCTTGGATTAAAAACCGATTCTTCTGCATTGTTGAATAATTCAAATGAAACTTTACACATTGCAGATTCTGATTATAAAACGTGTCCTTACTGCAAAGAAAGAATTAAGAAAAATGCAATTAGATGTAAGCATTGTCAAGCAATGATTGATGATGTTGTGCCTGAGTTATGCCCATTTTGTCAGGAAGATATTCTTTCAATAGATAAGGTTTGCACACATTGTAAAGCTGAATTAAACCGAGATAATCCTAAAATTATTAAGCAGGAAACTGTATGAATGCCAGAAAGTGGATCTCGAGACAAATACATATTTTTTTTTCCATGGAAAAAATCACATTATCTAGTGAGTTAACTATTAGCAGCAAAAATTCCAACGAAATTATATCAACATCTCAAATTGAAATGGAACTATTAAATGAAAAACTGAATGAATTGAAATCTTGTTATCCAATGATGCAAACTGAAATAAAGAATAGTATGTATGGAATAACTTTAAAAATATCTACTTACAGCCGAAATTTTATTAGCCGAAATTTTTACGAAAATTTTGCTGAATTCTTACGTGATTTAATCAAAACAATTTTGATAAACGAGAGGCTTTATGTTCGATTAAACGTATTGGGCACAATAGAAAACAGCTCACAGATTGAACATTTTCGTTATCTAAATAAGGACGAACAAGTTTCTTATAAAATTGTACAGACAGAAACTAAAACAAATTTCATTGGCAAAATTAAACAAAAATTAGGTAAATAAGTAAATATGATCTAATATTAGAAAACAGGTGATGAAAATGAAACAGCACGAGCACTGGCATATGTCTGTAACTGCTTTATTTGTATTATTATTTGTATCAGTTTTTGTTGTTGGCTGTTCTTCTACATTAGAGCCAGATGAAAAATCTTTGACAAAGCCTACTTTTAATCACGCAATACAAATACCAAGTTTAAAAGTAGAAACTACAATACCTGATACATGGGAAAAAGTAGATCCAACAAAAGATAACCCCAAAGCTTTTAAAGCAATAATTAATAGTCCATATAAAAATAATTTTTCGATTTTTCGAGACACTAGGGGTAAAGATACTGGTATACGTTACATTATTATGATTGCACCAGAAGGAACTACTTTTGAAAGATTAGAGAGAAGTTGCTTAGAAGAGAATCTTGCTGCCAAAGAAAGTGATGCACCAAATAGCGAGGTTAATTTTGTACAAACTAAAATTGCCGGCGCTAACGCAGTTATAGCAAATTTTAAAAATACTAATATTCAAAACCATAATTTCGAAAAAGTTCCCATGCTCAATATTGGGTCGACTTGGCTACTTACCAATAGATATATATTGGTTTATCAAATGGTAGCAACTAAACCAATATCTGAAAAAACGCTCCCTGTGTTTTTTGAGGTGCTTCAAACTGCTGCAAATAATACAGTGTTTGATCAAAGCTTATTGAGAAATATCAAACCACCACCACAGCTAAGAAGTGAACGCTTAAAACAATCTTTGGAAAACGATTTTAAAGCCACTACCCCAGAGGCTAAAGCAGCAACTGGAAATGCTGCTTCTAAAGAAGATCTTCCACAATTTCTTCCTAATGGAACTACCCCGGAACGCGCTGCTCCAAATACCAATAAAAAATAAATTGGATTTTTTATTTAGTTACTCAACTTTCGCAGAGCCGAAAACGGCTCAATATCTTGAAGCGGTAGCTTCAAAACCATAAAATAAGTTTCATTTACAATGGAAAATCAACGCTATTTGGTAGGTGATCGTTGGCTAACTCTTAAAGAACTCTACTGTGTTGCCCGAACGGTTCAAGGAGCTAGAAAAGGGATATTACGTTCGATTTTAATATCCCTGTAAAAGCCTCCCAGGTACCCAAAAGGATAGTATATTACAAATATGTTCATACTTGTGCTGACTACCATAGATTATACACTTATCCTGAAGAGTCAAATGGAAAAGACCTATGATGATAAAGACAGCGGAGATATTGATGCAAGTATCGTGCAACCCATATGATGCTGGAAGCCTGGAGTCTTGGAATAGGCTCTACCTGGGTCGCGTATTTTACAATTCATTTGAAACGGTACAAGGATAAGAAATACCCACACAAAAACTCCTGTAGATCCGGGCGGATTTGGCAGGAGTTTTTGTGTGTTGAGGGTAATTGTTTAAGAATATAGAACGAGCGAGCATGGAAGGACAATATGAAACTAATGCAGGGGCCTTTGGCGTTTGTTCTAATGAGGAGATGAATATGTGAACAAAGCAAAGCTCAAAGAAGCTGAAGAAAGATTTTTTATGCGATATCCCGGTGGGTTTTCTAATCCAGAAATGCTAAAAATTGCGAAGAAGCACAAAGTGGAAAAAATGAAGGAATTGGCACAAGACAGCTTTACGATTGAGCAATTTGCAAGTGCCGGAAAAATTGTCGATTCCATGTACAAAATCATCAGCCAGTCTTCTCTGATTTCGATTTTTGAAAAGCCAAAGTTTAGAGATGTAGTGAAAGTCATGAGCGACAATGAAAAAGAACATTTAACTCATGGTCTAAAGGAATTTTTACATGGTGATCAGGCATTTGGCTTTGGGCTGATAACGGGTCTGCTCCATGAGTATAAGCTGGCAAAATGGCCGTTAGTAACTGTCTATTCTATATATTACCGGCCAAGTGCGGAAGTTTTCATCAAACCTACCACAGCGAAAGGGATAATTGAGTATTTTGAGTTAGCAGGCCTCAAATACAATTCTAACCCAACCTTTGAATTTTATCAGGCTTATCGAGAACAAATCATGCAGATGAAACAAGAAGTTGATGTTTCACTACAGGTTGATAATGCCGCTTTCTGCGGATTCCTCATGATGTCTATGGAAAATTGAGTAGTGGGGAGAATTGTATTGAAATATTTAGTACTTAGCGATGATAATCCCCACAATTGTTATCAACCCTCCCCCAATCGCTATGATTGAGGGGAGTTCTCCGTGAAGACGAGGGGACGGTGGTACTGTCTTCCTGTTCTCAGTATATACATAATA
>JAQSXM010000098.1 GCA_029256645.1 Sporomusa sp.
CACCCGGAGGTCATCCGGGTTGCTCCTGGTAACCCCATAGTATTAGAGGAGGGGAATTGGTTTGCAGATTAAAGTAAACTCTGAACCGGTGATTGTGACATTGGGGGAAAGTCTAATGGCGGCATTGATTCGCCATAATCTGCCTGTAACTAATATCTGCAATGGTAAGGGGACCTGCGGGAAATGCAAAATAAGAATAGTGAGTGAGGCACCGGATCCATCAGAAATGGAATACCAAAGACTTAGTGCCGGGGAGATTGTTACCGGCATCCGGCTTGCCTGCCAGGCTCAGCCTACAGATGGCATGACTGTGGTCTGCGGGGTGAGTGGGCATGTGGACAGAAAGGAAGGTCTCTTGTTTCTGGCAGAGCAGGCAAGTAGTCAGCATTGCGGTCTAGTTCAGGTGCAAGTTGACCTGGATCAACCGACCCTTACCGATGAGCGGAGCGATGGGGACAGGTTGTTTGCAAAATTGCAGGAAACCTGTTCGCTTACTGATCTGACGATCAGGCTGCCGCAGCTGCAAACATTGGCCCCGGTGCTGAGACAAGAAAACTTTGCGGTTACTGCGGTTTTATGGGACCGAACTATTCTGGAGGTTTTACCAGGGACAGGTCAAGCTCCGGTTTATGGAGTGGCTATTGATATCGGCACAACTAATATTGCTGTTGCCTTATATGATCTGGTAACAGGCAGTATGGTGCGGTTAGCAGCGGCGGAGAATGGTCAGACCCTGTTTGGGGCTGATGTAATCTCCCGGATTGAGTTTGCTAATCATAGCCAGAGCAACCGTGATTTGCTTCGTCAAACGGTAACCGATACAATAAATGGATTACTGAACAAATTGTGTACTATGGCGGAAATCGCCAGCAGTCAAATCTATAAAGCAGTTGTGGTGGGCAACACTACAATGCATCATTTGTTCCTGGGGTTGGATGTCTCCTTTTTGGCACTCTCGCCGTTTGTGTCGGTGTATAATGCATCATTGGAACTCTGTGCCAGTGAGGTTAGGCTTGAGCTGCATCCCCAGGCTAAGGTTTTCTTATTTCCCAATGTGGGTGGTTTCGTCGGTGGTGACACCCTGGGGGCAGTGCTGGGGGCCGAGGAGCTTTTGACGCAGGGCCGCCATCTTTTAATCGATATTGGTACAAACTGCGAATTGTATTTACAAGACGGCTCACAGATGTGGGCCTGCTCAACGGCTGCCGGTCCTGCTTTTGAAGGCGCCGGAATTACCTGCGGCATGCGGGCCCAGCCTGGTGCCATTGAGCGGGTGATGATTGATGAGCAGGGGGTAGCAATTGCTGTAATCGGCGGGGGCCCGGCCACCGGCATATGCGGGTCCGGGCTTATTGAGGCAGTGCAGCAAATGCGACGAGCCGGTATCATCAGTGAACAGGGGGGCATTCAGGACCCTAATGATCCGGAGGTACAGGCCACGTTGCTGTCCGGACTGCTAAACCGTATTCGCGATGGCGAGCTGGGCCGGGAGTTTGTTCTGGCCTATGACCCAAGCGGTAATGATGTTTTCTTGACCCAGCGTGATATCAGTCAGTTACAATTGGCTAAAGGCGCGGTTTGCGCCGGTATCCGGACGCTGCTGGACATTGCCGGTTTAGCGGTGGGGGATCTGGATTCGGTAGTATTGGCAGGGACCTTCGCATCACATCTGAATTTAGCGAGTACGGTGGATATTGGTCTGATTCCCCAACTGAGTATGCATAAACTAAAGACAGCAGGCAATGCGGCTCATGCCGGTGCTGTTAAAGCATTGTTAGACCAGCGGGCGTTTAATAACCTGCGCCGGCAGGCCAGTCAGATTACGCACGTGGAATTGGGTGGCAGTGCGACGTTTAGTATGTATTTTATGGAGAGCATGTACATAGCACCATGTCAGATTTAGTTTGTTTTACCCCGATGCAATGCTAAAACGTATGATAAGACTACGGATTGGGGTGAGTAGAAGCCGATGATCGACAGAAATCTGGTTGACCTCCAATATCTCCAGGAGGTATTGGAGAACTTTTCTAAAGCAACCGGCCTGCATGTGGCAATTGTAAACAAAGCCGGCGAGTCTTTCGGGTTGTTTGATACAGCCGAGCGTTGTGAGTTTTGCCGGTACATTCGCAGTAAACCCAGCGGGGTGGCCAAATGCCGGGCTTCTTATAAGCAGGCTACGCAGGAAGCATCTAAATGGGAGGAGCCCTATTTCTTTCGCTGCCGTGCCGGGCTGGTTATCTGGGTCGTGCCGATTAGCCTGCGGGGGATTTCGCTGGGGAGTATTATTTGCAGCCAGGTGCTGTTGTGGAAGCCTGACCGTTTCTTTTACCAGGAGCTGCGTGAATTGAATCCGGAAGTGGATGATTTTGCGGAGGTAGAAAGAAAAATAAATCAATTGGATATTATTTCTCCAGATCGTTTTCAGGCGGCGGCTGACGTCTTATATGTTACTGTCAACCAGCTTATGCAACGGGATCTGCTTGTTTTGGAAAAAGTTGATACCTATAAGGTGCAGCAGCGAATCCGTAAAGAGCTGGAGGAACGCAAAAAGCAACAACCATCTGACGCCAAAGAGGGAAATGATTATGGTACCTATCTCCAGCGGGAGCGAAGCTTTCTCCGTTATATCCGGCTTGGTGATAAACCCCGGGCTGAGAAAAATCTGCACACGCTGCTGACTCAGCTTTTTGTTAAAGCCACCGGTGATCAAATGACCATCAAAATGCGGATTATCGAATTGGCAGCTTTGGTTTCCCGCGCCGCTGTCGAAGGTGGTGCTGAACCTGAGGTTGTCATGGTCATGCTGCAGCAATTTAATGAAAAGATCAATGACTGCCGTCAGATGGAAGAATTCTTTTTCCGGATGCAAAAATTGGTTAGCTCCTTCCTGGATCAAAGCCTCTCGCTAGAAGATAAGAAACACAGTGGTTTGGTCAATGAGGCCAAAGGTTTTATCCTGGGAAGCTATTCACAGCCGATTAAAATCGACGATGTTGCGGCGCAACTATTTATCAGCCCCTCTTATCTGTCCCGCTTGTTCCGGCAAGAACTCAAATGCACTGTCAATGACTATATTACCCGGGTGCGGGTGGAGCAAGCCGTTGAGCTGATGAAAAAACCGGAGCTTAGTGTCGCCCAGGTAGCTCAAGCGGTCGGGTTTCAAAGTCAGAGTTATTTTGCCAAGGTGTTTTGCAAGCATATCGGTGTAGCACCATTGATTTATCGTAATAGTTTGTTTTAATGGAGGGATGGCCATGATTTATGCCGAGATTACCGAAAAAGTCAAGGCCGGCGATGCAGAAGCCGTAATAGAACTTTGTTGCAAAGCTTTATCCCAGGGGTATCCGGCCCTCGCTGTACTGGAGAAAGGGCTGATCGTTGGTATGGACCAGGTAGCCGATAAATTTAGTCACAGGCGGGTCATTGTGCCTGAAGTATTAATGTCCTCCCGGGCCATGCATGCCGGTCTGACTATCCTGGAGCCGCAACTGAAATATAAAGTCAAACGGCAGACAACAGGTACCATTGTGATTGGGACTGTGGCCGGAGATCTGCACGATATCGGGAAAAATCTGGTAAAGCTGACAGTGATGGGGACTGGTGCCCATATTGTTGATTTGGGAATTGATGTTACGCCGCAAAAGTTCATCCAGGCAGTGGATAAAACAAAGGCGGAGATCCTGATGATGGCCGCCTTACTGACAACTACTATGCCTGTAATGAGAAAGGTGATTAATGCTTTGGAGGAAGCCCGGATGCGTCAGGGTATGATTGTTGCCATCGGCGGTGCGCCGGTTGATGAAGCCTTTGCCCGCGCTATCGGTGCTGATTGCTATTTTAAATGCGCGAAAGATGCCAAGAGCTTTTTAGTACACAATCTCAATAAGATTGTGCTGAGACGGAAACTGGCTACACAGGAAGCATAATTAGATACTGATCCCTTACAGCCGGCCTTTACCAGTAGGCCGGCTGTTTACTTTTAGTTGGATAATGTATCAGTTGTAGTGAATTTTTGCTGGATTTATATGTTTAGACAAGAATTCAATTCGTTTTTTTCTTCACAATTTTGATTATGCACGGATTGCACTCAAAAGTACACAACTGTTGCGAATTTTCAGAATGGTTATAGTGCTATAATGAAAGCAGTTAAAGGGAATATATGGAACAGTATATAGTCAGAAGGAGGTGGATACGCCGATTTCAGATGACAGCGCATATATGATCAATGACGACATAATAAGTGTGATGACTGCAAAAGAAAATCACCAAGAATCAGGGGGAGGAAGAAAAATGGATCTAAATCAACTTTCGCTAAGTGTACAAAAGGGAAGTGCTGCCAAGGTAAAAGAAATGGTATCGGAGGCTCTGGCCCAGAATGTATCGCCAACAGAAATATTAAATACCGGATTAATTCAGGCTATGGCCGTGGTAGGAGAAAAATTCAAGAACAACGAAGTGTATGTACCGGAGATGTTAATGTCGGCAAAAGCCATGAATGCCGGTATGCAGGTACTGGAACCTATTTTGACAGCTACAGGGGTCAAGCCGATCGGCAAGGCTGTTATCGGTACAGTAAAAGGTGATTTGCATGATATTGGGAAAAACCTGGTCCGGATGATGCTTAAGGGCGCTGGTATCGAAATGTATGATTTGGGGATTGATGTATCTGCCCAGGCATTTTTAGATAAAGCCAAAGAGGTTGGGGCCGACATGGTGTGCCTGTCTGCCTTGCTTACGACAACTATGCCTTATATGGATAGTGTAATTAAAGAATTTGAAAAAGCCGGTGTGCGGAGTCAGTTTGTGTTCTTGATTGGCGGGGCTCCTGTTAGCGAAACCTACGCCCGGAGCATTAATGCAGATTATTATGCTGAAGATGCTGTTGTGGCAGTGGATGTTGCTAAAAAAATACTGGCGAAGAAACAGTAATATTTGGGGAGGTAGAAAAATGGCTAGAACGTTCGATAAATTGGCTTATAATTCATTAAATGATTTTGTCTATGGCAGCGCACCCAATCCGGTTAAATGCAAAAACGGGATGGTTATTGGTGGCGGCGAAATCTATCCGGAGCTTAATTTTACCTTGCCGCCGATGGAAGTTAATGCTGGCACTATGCAGGAAATCAAAGAAATTTACAGTGAAATGATTAATGGGGTTCTAAAACGGGCCAAAGAGTTGTATGCACCCGGGATTGTAGTAGAATTCGAAATGCTGCCGGAGATGACCCTTGTACCTGAATGGGGCATTGAGATCAGCAACCTTCTCAAGAACGCCATGTCTGAGTATGAAGCCAAGTATGGGTTAAAAAGCGCTCTGCGCAGTACGCCAGGTGATGTGCGGGAATTTAAGCGTCCGCCGCTGATGCGCAGTGGTGAAATCTTTGATAATCTTCTGAAGACAATTGAAGGCTCGGCCAAGGGCGGGGCTGACTTTATCGCCATTGAGTCAACTGGCGGCAAGGAAATTCATGACGACGCACTGGTTAATGCCGACCTGACCAAAGTTATCTTCGCTTTAGGGATTATGGGCACGCGGGATATGAAATTCCTGTGGGAGCACATTGTACGGATTTCTAAGGAGAATGGGGCACAGGCCGCCGGTGATACCGCTTGTGGCTTTGCCAATACTGCGATGGTCCTGGCACACAAAGGCTTTATCCCCAATGTGTTTGCGGCGGTAGTACGGGTAGCAAGTGCGGCCAGAACCCTTGCTGCGTATGAAGCCGGTGCGGTTGGTCCGAATAAGGATTGTGGTTATGAAGGCGTGTATGCCAAAGCTATTGCCGGAATACCCATTGCTATGGAAGGAAAGTCGGCAGCCTGCGCTCATTTAAGCGCTGTTGGCAATATTGCCGCCGCTGTAGCCGATCTGTGGAGCAACGAATCAGTAACTAACGTCCGGCTCTTATCAGATATTGCCCCTGTAGTTTCTATTGAGCAGTTGATCTATGATTGCCGGCTAATGAATGTGGCTAAACAAAAAGGCTATGGGATAACCTTCCGGGATCTACTGGCCGACTCTGATTCCAAATGGGATCCGCAGGCTTACATTTTGCGGCCTGACGTGGTCTTTGATATTAGTAAAGAACTGGTTAAAGCCAAGACTCCTTTCCTGAGGACAAAAGCCGGGGCCAAGTTAGCTATTGATGCAATCAGAAAGGCCGTGGACAACAAGGAAGTCTTTATTGCCGAGCGGGAGAAAAACTGGCTGGATATTATGGATGATCAGGTAGCTGCGATTCCTGATGATGAAGAAAAATTCTGGCATGAACTAAAAGGAGAGTTAGAATTAGATAAATTTATCCCTTCCGAGTACGAGCTTGATTAACGGTCAGCCACCAAAACGGTGATATCAGCATGAATCGTAAGAGAAGGAGGACAATAAAAGCATGATAATTGTTGGTGAGTTGATTAACTCCAGTCGCAAGGCCATCGCTGCGGCTATAGAAGCTCAGGATGTTGCAGCCATTCAAAAAGTAGCCGCAGACGAGTTAGCAGCCGGAGCGAATTATATTGATGTAAACGCCGGCGTTTTTGTAGGAAAAGAAGCGAATTATCTCAAATGGCTGGTTAAAGTTGTGCAAGAAGTTGTAGATGCACCCTGTTGCATTGATAGTCCTGACCCCAAATGCGTAGAGCAGGCTCTTGCGGTTCATAAGGGAACAGCGATGGTCAACTCGATTTCTTTGGAAAAAGAGCGGTATAATGCTTTATTGCCTGTCGTTGCCGGGACAGACCTCAAAGTAGTGGCCTTATGCATGAGTGATGACGGTATGCCGGAGACCACTGAAGCCCGGTTGAGGATTGCCGATAAGCTGATTAATAACTTAACACAGCATAATGTGCCTTTGGATAACATTTATGTAGATGCCCTGGTTCAGCCAATCGCTACCAGCGATTCTTTCGGGATAGAGTTTTTGGAGGCGATTCAGGCCATTACGGCCAACTATCCAGGCGTACATACAATTTGTGGTCTATCTAATATTTCCTATGGATTGCCTAACCGTAAATTTATGAATCAGCTGTTTGCGGTAATGGGCATTGCTAAAGGGCTGGACGGGTTAATTATTAACCCACTGGACAAAGCCATGATGGCCAGTATTGTTACTGCTGAAACACTGGCCGGCCGCGATAATTTCTGTGTAAACTATCTTGAGGCTTATCGCCGGGATGCTTTTGTCTGGTAGCATTACATTGTGCAAGGGGCTGTCTCCAATTGTGGGGGATAGCCCTTTGCTGTTCTATATATTCCGCATTAAAGAAGTTTGCAGGCGCAGGCGGGTGGTGTATTGACAACGCTCCTATATAGAGGCAGTAAAGGAGGAATTTTTATGCGTATTTTGCTTTTTGGCGGTTTTTTGGGGTCAGGCAAAACAACAACGATTTTGCAGGTAGCGAAATACCTAACAGAATCTCGCCAGCAAACGGTTGCCATCATTGAAAATGAGATCGGTGCTGCCGGGGTTGACGACAAGCTTTTTTCTGATCGTGGTTTGCAGGTGAAGCGGCTGTTTGGCGGCTGTGTCTGCTGTCAAATTACCAGCGACTTAATCAGTGCGATGGATGAGATTCACGCGACTGTGACGCCGGACTGGCTGATGATTGAAATGACCGGACTGGCGTATCCCTCGAAAACGGCTAAGATGATAAAAAAGTACAGTAAAGTATACTCTGCTTTCAAAACAGTCACGATTGTTGACCGGGGGCGGTGGTCGGAGCTGGTAGCGATGTTAAAGCCGCTGGTGATTGGACAGGTGGAAGGGAGTGACCTGATTGTGCTCAACAAAGCCGATCTGGCCGGCGAGGAGCTCGCAAAGATTACAGGGGATTTGCAGGAGATCGATCCCAAACTGAAGGTTGTCATTACCAGTGCAACTAAGGAACTGCCGATTACCGTTCTTGAGGAGGTTGTTTGTTGTGAATAGTGATGCAACAGTCTTTAGCCGGAGCCATCGTATTGTCTTTGAGGAGCCGCTTACAGCCCTGGAGGCTGAAGGTTTATTACGGGAATTCATCGCTTCAATTGGTAGAGCGTTATCCCGTAATGAGGTCATTCTGGGACATATTAAAGTATTGGCTAAACTGTCGGAATCAGAACCGGAACAGTTTCTCTTTTTGTCCCATACCAGGTTGACGCAGGTAGATGTTACCCCCTCAAAGTGCTGGCCTAACGATGATGAGATTAGCCTGAGCAGGTTGGAATTGTGTGTAAATGTTCTCGTTTTCGGCTACACAATCAGTGAGGTGGAAAACGTGGTAGCTGAAGCACTGCAGGAGCTTGGCGGGTGTGTCTATAGAAGACACCGCCGGTCGCCCTATCTGTCAGGCAGCAAAAAACGGGTTCATTATTAATGATTTTGTCCTTTACAGAGCGATGACCTTACCTCAATTTTAAGGTAAGGTCAATATTTTCAAAAAACAAACTCAACATCAGCCAGGCGTTGTTTTATCTCAGTCATAATCCGGCGTTCAGCTGCGGCATCCGCGGCTTCGAAAGTGACTGAGAAGCGAATATAGGAACCGGCGTCATCCCACGGCACTGTCGAGATTAATTTTTCTGTAATAAGATATTCGGAAAAATCCTCGGCAGAATTAAATACCCGCCCAGCCTTTGTTCCCTGCGGGATACGAACGTAGAGATAAAATGAAGCCTTAGGTTTTGTTACCGAAAAACCAGCACTCGTTAATACCTCGACAAGCATGTCGTGACGACGGGAGTATTTTAGGGCCGTTTTCTCCGATATTTCAGGGTGTTGCAGGCAGTAGACACCTGCTTTTTGGATTGGCGCAAATTGCCCGGAATCATTATTATCCTTTACAGCGGCAAAGCCTTTGACAACCAGCTCGTTCCCGCAGATGAAGGCTAAGCGCCAGCCTGTCATGTTATAGGCTTTAGACAGGGAGTGAATCTCTACACCTACGTCTTTAGCGCCGGCGACCGACAGAAAGCTCAGCGGTTTTTCGCCGTCAAATGTCAGCGCTGCATAAGCGGCATCTGAGACAACAATAATCTCGTTGTCGCGGGCGAATTTGACTACTTTCTCGTAGAACTCCCTGGTTGCCGTTACCCCGGTGGGGTTGTTTGGGTAATTGATATATAATAGTTTGGCCTTGCGGCGTTGCTCGGCAGTCAGTGAATCCAGGTCCGGCAAGAAGGCATTACTGGCCTGCAGGGGCAAATTCACCACTTCGCCATATAATGCTGTGGTCATCGTTCCCATAACCGGATAACCAGGGACGGTCATGATCGTAATGTCGCCAGGGTTGATAAACGCTAACGGCAGCAGGGCCAAAATAGGTTTGGAACCAATGCCGTGGGTTACTTCCGTTAACGGATCCAAACCGGAAACCCCGTAGACTGATTCCATATAACCGGCGGCTGCAGCCTTAAAGTCAGGAATTCCATTATCGGTATAACCGCGATTTTCTTTTTGCCTGGCCTGGGTGTATAAGGTTTCAACAACCT
>JAQSXM010000099.1 GCA_029256645.1 Sporomusa sp.
AACATTAGTTTGTTGCATTCTGTTCCATAATTATCCATAAATGTAGCCCTGCCGATCATCTGCGCTACAAAAAAAATCCCCGGCATTATGCCGGGATATGAACCGTTATTCTAAGCAATACCATTTAATGCTTCATCGCTATAATTCGCGAGCCTCTGCAAAATTCGTAAAATCAGGTCATTTTTTAACCTAGTCTGGTTTTCAAAACTGCCTTGATAAGCTTTTTGCTCTTTGCCAAGGTCATAGCAGGTACTGTTGTCAACATTAACGAGTATACCTGGTAATCCAATTCGCTCGAAATCCCTGGCATGCTTGACCCAAAAAGATTCACAGCAAGCTCCTATAAAAACCCTACAGCCATTCTTCTTTAAATTTTCCAGCTTTTCCTCAAGCATTTCGTAATTTTGGATGGTAATCGTCTCCAAGCCGTATTGGTCTGCCAGGTTGTAAGCATCGCTAATGTCACATTTTCCGCACCGTCCGCAGCCCTCTATATAACGAAATCTGCAGCCTATATCTTTTGCGCAGTAAGGAATAAGCAAAGGCGTTACCGGTTGCTCAAAAATGTCTTTTGCTATACAATCACCAACGATAGTGATCTCGTTTAGCTCTTCAGGATAGGCGCCCCAGTCAAGAAAGCGTAGCTTTTCGGCAGCCCTAATTATTGTTTGACTAAAATGGTCTGGTAATAATCCCGGTACATAGCCTTGGTGTTTGCGGAAACAATCATTCACTGTTTTTCTTATTAAAGCAGGGTTAGCCATAATGCCACATAAACCAGCCTCTAGTTCTTGAACTAATTCAAGGGGATAAGCATAAAAGTCTCCAGCTATGGATACAGCGTCAATCTGTTGTTGATGAGCATCCATAGCTATAGAAACTGTAACTACAGCCTGTTCCTTTGAGGTATCCCGAAGTTGGTAATGCCCTGGATTGATGACTTCAGCTTGACCGGAAACCCATTCTTGCGAAGAAGTCTCACTATATGCCGTCTGATAATAGTTGTCTTCGATGTCTTTAAGTCTCCCCGGAGTAGCAGTAGCATGAAAAACCTCGCAAAAGCCTTCAACGATCGCCCCCTTGACGCTAGCCAGTGTGGGAGGTTCACTGAGCACCCCTTTAAGACTGGTAAATTTCTTGCTGAACAAATCAATCTCTTTGTTTTTTAGCTTTTCCGTAGGAATACGCAAGGCATACAGCATTCTCTCAATAGTAACATCATTAACGCGAATACAACCTTGATAAAGAACTGCGTTCCCGTGCCGGGTGCCACCAAGCCAACAGAGTTCACGTCCTGCCACTTCTACGGTACCAGGGTGTTTATATTGGGCATTTACCCCAAGTAGGTTAAGACCCCGGGTGATAGCAGCACCAAGCTGCCTCTTCAATGTTTCCAGCTGTTCACCTGTAGCCAAGCCTGCACGATACACCACAGTCTCCCAGCCAAGGGTGGATTCATCGCAATAAACAGTATTGCCGCCTGACAACCTGCGATTAACCTCAATCCCCTGCTCATAACAGAAGCTTAGCCTGACCTCCTGTTCGGCTATTTGATGGTAACCAAGCAAAACACAGTCAGAATTAAACTGAAAGAAACGTAGCGTGTCGGGAATTAATTGTTCGTTGCAGGCCATTAACAAAGCCTTAGCCAATGCCACATTTTGAGCGCCCGTTCGGAATCCAGTGTCTATTACGCGCACTGGTCTCATCTTTTACTCTCCCTCCAAAAACGAATGTCCCGGCTACGCCGTTCGAAGCCGGGACTCTCTAGTAAATTTACTGTACCCTAATATCTAAAACATGTATCCTCTTACTTATGCCAGTATGCCGCAACAGGTCTCTTGATAAGACACAGTGTATCCGAGTGAATGTACAAAATCTACAGTTTCACGGGCCGGATAGGCAATCGCGTTAAAACCGGCTTCTACCGCCAGCCGTTCTACCGTCCGGGCATATAGTCCTGGCGGGCGGGCACAGCCTAAAGCAATCGGGGTATTTGGCAATAGCTCTCTGGCAGTCTTAAAAATCCTGGCTACCGACTCGGCCGGCGGGGGAACAACATCTCGCATTGGTGTACTCCGTAAGGGATTCAATAGTACTAAGACCAAACTTTCCGCCCCTTCAGCTGCGACCATCTTAAGAGCTTCATATTCCCCGCGAATCTCACCAAAATGAAGACCGATGACAATATGTGGTGAAGCCTTCAGACCAGCCAGACGTGCTGCTCGCAAGCTGTTCTGATAGTCTTCAGGGGTCCGCGTCAGGTGATATACCTCGCGAATTGTAGCACTATCCCCAATTAAATCAAGGGCTACCCGCGTTACATCTGAATGAGCCAATACTTTTGCCAGTTCATCGGTCAGCAGCCCAGGGTGAACTACGACCGCCAAACCCATGCTGGCAACTTCTTTTAGTGCCCCGGCAAAACGCAGTAACGGCACACTGCCGTCCTGGCAGGCCCCACCGCTTATGAGCACCCCGCGACAATCACGCCTGTGTAAATCAGCGGCTAGTTCCACTAACAGTTCAGGCTCGGTAGCTGACAGCATGCTATTGAGCAGCTGTCCCTGGCAGTGTTCACAGCGGCATTGACACTCGGAGCCGGTGATACTTATGTTAACAAAAGAGTTTACGCTATTTTGATATAAGCCATTGTCATAGTGCCGTACTCCTGGCGCATAAAACGCAATATTATTCATCCCATATCTGTCCTTTAATGGTATCTATATCACTATCCTCCGGCTGGAAAGGATAGTTACGCAAATCAGGGCCTGGCCGCTCGTTTCCATACGGCCGGTTGCACGCCACACAGCCCTCCCGGTTAGGACAGCCTGAGGTTCTGAAGGGCTCGCCTGCTGCCAGATCATCCCCTAATAGTTCATGCAGCCGGTTACCATAGCTAACTATTTTCCCATGAGCATTAAATTCAAAAGCGTCAATTGTACTTTGTTTTTTATTAAGCAGGTATGCCGCCAGCTGAATACGCCTGTATTGACCGTATGACGGCGGTTTATAGCCGCTCAACCTGCTGCCAGGTTCCGGGCAGAATGAGAACAGGTGGGCCTGCGCACCGTATTGATTAGCCCTATCTATTGTCTGTACCATCGCTTGTTCTGTTTCACCAAGCCCTACAATTAAATGTACGCTTACATGTTCACGATCAAACACCGTAACCGCTTGTTCGATTGCCTCCCAGTAGGTCTCCCACCGGTGAGGTCCTCCTACAGCTTGCCCCCGCATGTCAAAAAACAATTCAGGGGTTGCAGCATCTACCGCTATCCCCACCCGGTCTGCACCGGCAGCTTTAATACCGTTAAAAAAAGCGCTCGCCCCCTGCAATATGGTTGGCGATGCCAGTACACTAATCGGTAACTGGGTTGAAGCACTTAACCGTTTGACGATATCGATGCAGTCAGCCGCCGCGCGGGGATGAGTAATCATCGATATACAAATCCGGCCTAGTTTTTGAACTTTAGCGGCAGCAGCCTGCGGTGGCCGTTTCAAAATATCAATTATATTGGAAAGTTCATAAACCGGCCATTTTACTCTGATGAAGGTATTTTTATCAGGTTCAGCATACCGTTCTCTGGCTAATCCGCAGTAGCTGCAATTGGCCCGGCATCCGTCCTGATATGTCATTAATAAATTCAAGCTTCCCGGATAGGCGTTACGGTAAAAACTTCCTGGTTCGAGACCTAACGCCATAGCACCAGCCAAGCTGGTCTGCACATAATCCGGGCTTTCCAGTCTGCCAATATTGTCCATGACCCGGAACCCCCTCAACGTAAATTGTTCTTTCTGTGAAATTCACTATTGCATATAGTACTCCGGAAAAGCAATCCAACTGCGCCTTATGAGCGCACTGAATTCTGCCGGGTTTTTTGTCCACCTTTGGTTACGGCTCATCAGCCGGTCACTCGCAATAGCAAACTGAGTCCCATACTCTGCAAGTAACGTGCGTGTGTAATTCCTGGCAATCTGCTCTCTACCGTTACTGCTAACTTGCAGGATCACTGCCCTGGCAGCCAAATCACCACTGACAACAGCATTCATAATGCCGGCACCGGTAATTGGATGAGTGCAGCCGGCCGCATCACCGGCTACCAGCATATGGTCATTTGCCAGATTTTTTACTAAGCCGCCTGCCGGTATCAATCCACCTGTTGCGACTGAAGCCGCCCCAGCTTGTATTACCCCCCTGTTAGCAGTTTTCCGGCAGAAATCCGCTAATGCAGATTTCAATTTATCTTTACAAGCAGCATGGATGGCCACTCCGACATTGGCGGCTTTGCCTTTGGGAAAAACCCAGGCATAGCCACCGTAATAGGCCGGATCAAAGTAAATCTCAGCATGTTCCAGTGGTTTAGTGAGCATCCTTTCGTACTGTAGAGCAACACACATTGCCTGAGGTTCATTTGCTAACTTTTTGCCGACGATAGAACGAGGGCCATCGCAGCCAAGAATGAAGTCTGCGCTAAGCTCCCAAGACTGACCACCACTTGATACTCTTATATCCTTACCATCAATACCACTGACGCGGGTTGCAGTCATAATTGAAACGCCGGCTGCTTTTGCCAGCTGTGCCTGATATTCATCCCATAGCACCCGGTTAAGTACATAGCCCGGGGCCCGAAGTGTACTTGTCAGCTTACCGTTAATAAAGGTTTTAATTCCCTGGACAGGCTGGGCTATATCGCTTGCCCGCAAAGCTGCATGACGCGAAATAGTAAGGGGAACGAACTCTGCACACTGGACATGACTGCCGATGACCTTACGTTGTTCAATCATCAACACCTTCAGCCCACCCTGCCCCAGACGTTTGGCAGCAATGCAGCCCGCCGGTCCCGCCCCGACAACGATCACGTCATAGTGTTCACTTGTTGTTTTCACAGCAAACCTCCGTCGAGACTTTCTCGGCCAGGTGAGCTTCTTTGGCCTTCTCTACAGCAAGCAAGACGGCCTCAACAAAGTGTTCAGGCGAAACACCAGGAATCTCAGCCTGATTGGTAAGAAAAAAATTCTTAATCGTGTCAGTAATACGCAACCTGTCGATAGGGGTGTTTTTCAGAGCCGTCTCAAGGTCGTTGATTACCCTGGCCGGATAAGCGAAAAAGTCACCGCTAATAATCAGATATTTGATTACGCGGACACCTTCATCCAAGCGCATCTGAATCCTTATAAGGCCGCCGGGCGCCTTATAATTGGCTATACAATCAACAGTATTTATTACGCTGCCGGCGTTGCCATAAATCCAGGCCTCACTCTGAAAGTACGGCAAATATTCAGTGAGCATGCCCGTTTCCTGTGAAGTAAGGCCGCCGGGAGCAAATTCATAACCCAGGGTTTTCTGCAAACCAGTTACGATTGCTTGCTTAATTAAACTGACATCAGGGACATAGCCTAGCTGATCTTTCATCGAAGTTACCCGCTCCCGCATGGATTTGACTGCTTTGTCGCCCAGTTTTTCCAAAGGGAACCGCAAAACCCGCAGCATTTGATCCACATCAAAATCAACCAGCAAACTGCATTGGAATACAAAAGAATCTGCTAATTCAGTTCCACCAGTACCGGCTATTTTACGTCCCTGTATTTCAATATCATTGACCGGCCTATAGGCAGCCTCCAGTCCCAATGTCTGTAGTCCCCGGGCCATTGCCTCACATAACAGGCGATACATGCTTTCTACCTGCCGGGGAATACCAGGGGTATTTTTACCGGCATACAGCTCCCAGCCTAATTCCAGCCGGCCCCAATACAGGCTTCCCCCGCCGGTAATCCGCCGGTTTATATCAATGCCATTCTGCTGACAATAGGGAACATTTACTTCTAAAAACGTGTTTTGAAACGCCCCAACCAGCACGCAGGGTTTGAACTGCAAAAACCGCAGCGTATTAGGAATGCTGCCCTGGCTGTGGGCACTTATGATTACCTTATCTAAGGCCATATGTTCAGCAGCACTACAAGGTGCAGAATCCAGGACCCGGAAAGTGGTACTGTTGTCCACACTAGGCATTTGCTTTCATATCCTCAGCCAGCCAACTGCGCAAACCGGCGGCCGACATCAGCTCACCAAGCTCCTCAGGCCGGGCTAGTTCAATCTCCGCAAACCAGCAAGTATAAGGAGACCGGCTAATGAGAGCAGGGCTGCAAAGCACTGCTTCATTTACATTAGTTACCTTGCCGCTGGCCGGGGCATAGACACGACCTACCCATTTTCCTGCCTCCAGTGACCCGCAGGCCCCGCCGCCATCCACCCCTGTTCCCACCGGTGGTAAAGCCAGATACAAAATATCACCGGTGATCGCATGGCCATAAGGAGTCAAGCCGAATAAAATTTTGTTGCCCGCTTTTTTAATCCACTGATAATGGGTATCATACAATAGCTCTTCAGGAAAATTCCATGTAGTTGCATTCATCGGTCATACTCCTTTCTTACCTAACAAGACTACCCCTCGACAGACATTAACAACAATTCGGCAACATCCATCACCTGTACAGGCAGTTTTTCCGTTCTTGCTGCTTTCTCCAGCATCTGTTCACACTGTTGACAGGCTGATACTACTATCGATGCCCTTGTGGCAGCAGCCTCCTGGATACGTTTGCGGGCAATAGCTTCAGCCAGCCCCTGGTCGGCTCCCTGTAAATTCCCCCCGCCGCCGCAGCAGGTAGATTCTTCACCATAAGTAGCCATTTCAATAAACTTAACTCCTGGGATACTGTTAATAATAGCTCGCGGCGCCTGGATAACCCCGCTGTTACGCCCCAAATCACAGGGGTCATGATAGGTAACCGTTTTATCTAACTCATTGGGAACTAATTTACCTTCATTGATCAACTCAAATAACATCTCTGTCGCGTGAACCAGCCGGAACCCAAGACTTTCTCCCAATATCTCCGGATAGACATGGCTCCATACGTGATAACAGGATGCACAGCCAGTGACTAAGGTTTTCGCACCAAGACTCCGCACCTTTTCTACATTATGCCGGGCAAACTCAGCGATCTCATCCCCGTGTCCGGCAGCCAGCAGAGGAAACCCGCAGCACCATTCTTCCGGGCCCAAGGTTGTAAAGCTAACTTCTGCTTTTTCCAGCAATTGCACCATGGCAACAGGCACTTGCGCGGCCCGGGGGAAAAAGGAAGATACACAGCCAACAAAATAGACGATTTCAGCCCCTTGCTCCTGGTCAAGATAGTCTGGCACCTCATCAAGGTCTTCGGCCCAGTCAAGTCTGGTTGTGTTCGCAAAGTTAGAAATATTTTTCCTGGTTTTTAGATTCCCGGCCATTGCGTTATAGGCTTCGGGCGCCTTGCCTTCTGTTACTAATTTTGTCCGTAAATCCTTCCATAAGGTTTGTAGATCAATTCTGGCGGCACAAGCCCGGGTACAGGCACCGCACATTGTGCATTGCGTAATCCGCTTGGCATATTCCGCACTAATCTTCGCATCGCCCTGTCTGGCAAATAACTCGCGCGCCAGCGAAATCTTAGCGCGTGGCGCCGCCGACTCCCAGCCGATTTCCTGATATACCGGGCAGTCACTGCGACAATTGCCACACCTGCCACAGATTAGGGATTCGTCAATTAGATTTTTATAAAAGCTGCCTGAACTCATAGCTGTTCCCTCCCTGCCTTACCCTTGTATACCAATGTAGTGGCTGCTAACAAATCCATTCCCAAGCCAAAAAGTGCCGGTTGCAGCAGCAAGGGAGGCTGATATCTTTTGCCGGGATTCATAATATTGTTGGGGTCAAGCAGCTTCTTCCGCCGTTTAAGTTCAGCAAGCTCCGCCGACGTTTGGCATCTGTGCAGATAGGGCGTGTTCCACAGGCCGATTCCGTAAGGGTTGCCGCCATGCCTTGCTCCGATGTCATGCAGTTTTTTTACTAAAGCCAGTCCTTGTAAATAGCCAAGCGTATCGCGTTCATCGGCATTAAACATGGTCATGACCATCGCATGCCTTGCTGATACAATATGTCCGTAGCTTTTTAGGCCCAGGTTCTTTTTACTTTCAAAAACAGCCACATCTGCCAAATAGCCAGCCAGGCTATGAATAGGCAGCCAAATCTCGGCCCCTAATAATGACGGCCCTTCTCGTTTTAGTACTAAAGAAAAGAAACGGTGCTGCCACTCGTGATCGGCTTCTTCACCTAGATCACCGCCGTCTGCCTGCTGCAAACAGCGTTGATAGTCACGGCCCGCCGCCTCGGTTTCCGCTTTTGAGCCATCTACATCGAACGCAACCGTGTAAGCAGCAGCGGCACGTTCACTTGCCATCCCCAGCCGCTGCCGGAGCGAGTTGCAACCAGGATCGCTGAAGTGCAGGTTAAAGGGTTTGTTACTTAAGGCTACAGCATTTTCAATAAAACTCTGCATTTGTTCGGCATTCCGGAATTCTGCTAAACCATGCCACTCACTTTCAGGGTGCGGCCGCACCTTCAATTCGACTTCGGTGACAATGCCTAATGTTCCCTCAGAAGCGGCCAGCCAGGAGACCGGCGGTTGACTTATTTTATTTAAGTCCCTGACACTGCCGTCAGGCATGACTACCTGGGCTGAAATGACCTGTTCCATTACCGGACCGTATTTTAAACTACCAAGCCCATACCCCATCATAACCAGCCAGCCGCCAACAGTAGCCGACTGAGCACTGCTCGGGTAGGAACAGGTAGCCAGACCAACCCTGTTTAGCGCACGCTCCAGTTTCCACCAGGTCAATCCTGCCCCCACCCTGACAAGGTTGTTTTCTTTGTCAACAGCTAACAGGCCGTCCATACCGTTTATGTCCACAACTATGCCTTTACGTGTACATACAGTATTGAAATAGACAGTAGAGCCCCCCGCCCTTGTCGTTACCGGAATATGTTGCTCAGTAGCCGTCTTAACGATGGAGGCTACTTCCGCGGTGGTTTGGGGCCTGATGACAATATCCGGCAGGGTATCAGCAATTGGTTTAACTAAAAAATCCGGTACAGGTGCCAGATCCCGCTCATAAAAACCTCGCTCGAATAAATCGGCAGTAGCACGATCGCCAAATATTTGCTTTAATCTTTCCACTGTTTGCGCGTCCATATCGATACTCCTTCCTTAGAAAAGGTTGGATTTAGCCACATTAAAATTACTCTGTTTTTACAAACTTTGCATGTTCCTCAGTAAAAAATTTGTCGGCGTCATCACCGTGAATGAGGCTTTGCAGCCCTTCAACCAGATTATCGGGTTCCATAACGCAAATCCAACCCGCGCCATAGCTGTCGCTATTTAAAAGCTTAGGATTACCCGGCAATTCACTATTGGCCTCAAGAACCTTTCCCGCCATCGGCACCTGAATCTTGCCAGCCCACTTACCCGACTGGATTGAGCTGAGCGTTGCACCGGCCGCAAGTGCTTTGCCCACACGGGGAAT
>JAQSXM010000100.1 GCA_029256645.1 Sporomusa sp.
TGGCTCACCCGCAATTCTTTTTGATATTGCAGTACATTAAAATAGTATGTAGTTACATCCTGAGTGAGTTGTTGCTGCACCGCAGTTAGATTAAGCTCAGCAACTGTGAGGTTAAGTTTAGCCTGCTCCATTTGACTTTCTAACTTCCCGCCAGAGTACAGCGGATAACTGAGCGACAGCTGGGTGCCAAACTTATTATTACTATAACGACTGTCAATGGCTACCGGGGTACTGTAATGCGTATCAGTATGGGTAATGCTTATATCCAATCCCTTGCTGCCCTTCGCCTGGTTCACTGCCCAATAGGCTTTATCTCGGCTGGACTCGGCCACTTTTATATTTGCATGGCTCTTAAGTGCCAAAAAAATGCTATCCTCCAGTGACAATTCAATTGGTTTTGCCAAGACCGGCTGGCAAAACACCAATAAGCAGAAAAAAGGGACTAATCGTTTGAGCAATTCTTTGACTTTTGGTTTCACAGTTATTCCTCCTGATGCATTAGGTATATCACCTATAAGTATGGGGACAGATTGTTACAGTTTTGTTACAAGCCTTATATAAATTGCTATATTTTTCTATGATGTACAACTTCCGCTCCCACACTTTCCGATTGCCGCTACAAATCCATTGACTTCCAGACTATTACTCCGTTATTCTAAATTGTATATACACAAATTAATAAGGAGACCCCGGCATGAACAAAACTGTACTGATTGTAGATGATGAGGTGCGTATGCGTAAACTAGTTGCTGATTTTCTTAAGCGGGAAAGCTATGACATACTTGAAGCAGACAGTGGGCATTCCGCCCTGGACGTATTGTCCGGAAAAAAGGTTGATCTTGTTATCCTGGACGTCATGATGCCTGAACCGGATGGCTGGACAGTATGCCGGAGAATCAGAAAAAGCAGCAATGTTCCTGTCATCATGCTCACCGCTAAAGGGGAAGAGGTCGATCAGTTGTTCGCTTTTGAGCTCGGCGCCGATGAATATATTACTAAGCCGTTTAGCCCGAAGGTCCTGACTGCACGGGTTAACGCCCTATTCCGCCGGATTGAAACAGATAAAGCAGCCTCTTACAGCGGACTAACAATTGACGCTGCCGCCCGCCAGGTATTCATTGATAACCGCTTGATTGATCTGAGCCCAAAAGAGTATGAACTCCTCATTTACCTGACAGATAATGTGGGCAATGCCCTTAGCCGTCAACAGATTTTGGACCAGGTCTGGACATATGACTATTTCGGTGACTTGCGAACCGTAGACACGCATATCAACAGACTGCGCAGCAAATTAGGGCCTAAAAGCACCCTAATCCATACTATTAGGGGCTATGGCTACAGATTTGAGGCCGACAAATGACACTATCCATTAGAACCAAACTATTTGTTATCCTTAGTGGTCTTGTCCTGTTTTTTGTGTTGATGTCTTTAGGCTTGATCCGCCTTGGTTTGGAAAAATACTATATCTGGCAAAAGCAGGATATCCTGCTGGCTAACAGTAAGCTTATTGATAACCTTTACCAGGGCAGACCCGAAGAAATAACCCTGGAATTAGAACGGATCGCAAATACGCTCGGTGCAGGTGTTATCATATTTACCCAGGATGGTTATATCAAATACAGCTCTTTTAGCCGGATCATTAACCAAAAATTCCATGATACCCCGCTTGCCCCGGCCTTACCTCCCCCTCCTGAAAAATCCCCCAGGGATGCCCCCTTTCACATCCCCCCCGCTCCCCGTTATGAACTCAAAAGCAAAGAGACGATTGACAGCAGAACTACCTTAGAGATGCAGCAGGATTTGAACCTGCGAATTGCATTCATGGCGCTGGAGCGGCATCTGGGAAATGATGACATCTTAATTATTAGGCAGCCACTGGCCCCGGTATCGGAAAGTGCCGTTGTAGCAGCCCAGTTTATGGCATTTACAGGCATACTGGTACTGCTGTTAGGATGTACGTGGGCTTTCCTTTTTGCCAAAAAGTTTACCCTGCCAATCCTGGAGCTGAACCGGATAGCCCAAAGCATGGCCTGTCTCGATTTTTCGCTAAAATGTACAGTAACCCGTAATGACGAGCTTGGTGAGCTCGGAAGAAGCATTAATCATCTGTCAGCGCAACTGGATAGTGCGATTATCGAGCTTAGTAAGAAGAATCAGCAACTAATGGCAGATATGGAAAAAGAACGAGCCTTGGATTCGATGCGAAAGAGTTTCGTATCCAGTGTTTCGCATGAGCTAAAAACACCGTTATCACTTATCCTGGGTTACGCCGAAGGCTTAAAGGAAAATATAGTCCGCGATGCTAAGGGGAAAAACTACTATTGTTCGATCATCATTGATGAAGCCGAAAAGATGGATAAATTAGTCAAAGACTTGCTCAATTTATCGCAAATCGAATCAGGTCTGTTTCAGTTAAACAGAATAGATTTTGACCTGCTGGCACTACTGAGAGATATTATAAAAAAATACCAAACCATTCTTGAGAATAAAGAGATTACCCTGGAGATAGAAAGCACCGCCAACTTTTATGTCAATGGGGATATACTTCGCATTGAACAGGTTTTGCTTAACATTTTTACTAATGCTATCTATCATTCAGATTTTACCAAACTCATCAGAATTGAGGTAAACGACACAGGCAAGAAAATCAAAGTCACGATCTTTAATTCCGGGCATCCAATACCTGGAGAAAGTTTGGAAAAACTCTGGACAAGTTTTTATAAGGTGGATAAAGCCCGCACCCGGGAACATGGACGGTACGGGTTAGGTTTGTCAATTGTCAGGGCAATCCAGGAGCAACACGGTAATAGTTATGGCGTTAGTAACCTGGAAGACGGCGTTGTATTCTGGTTTGAGCTCGACAAAGCGGGAAAAATATAATATATATATAATCCTGTAACAAAGCTGTAACAAATGCCCCTCATAATAATATTAAACAGCGTAGTTACAGGAGGGAAATGCCAATGAAGTCTACATCATCAAAAAAAATTGTTAGCGGCATAATCACAAGTTGTCTGTTGCTGTCTTTGGGAACGGCAGCGCTTGCTCATAAGGCCCCGGAAGATCAGCCCCCACAGCCGCCTTGTCTGACTGCAGAACACAGGATGCCACCCAACCCGGCCGATATGGAACGCCACATCAGCAACAGGCTTGATAAACTGGTTAAGGAAGAAACCATCTCCCAGGAGCAAGCCGATAAGATAATGGGCTTCTTTCTACAAAAGCACGCCCCAGACCTTATCGAAGAGTTAAAAAGCACAGCCAATCTATCTGAAGAGCAGGCAAAAGCGGTAGCTGATGCCCTACGGCCACCACACAGGCCTGCTCCCTGCGAGGGTGCTCCCCCTCAAGAAAGACATCCTCTGTAATGGGGTTTTGAGGCCATTTAACAAAATAGCCATACAGTCGCAAAGCTGTATGGCTATTTTATATGATTTTTTTCACTTTGGCGGCTTTCATACAGCTCTATCTCCAGAAATAATCTTTCGATAATTATTTTGCTAACCATTTCCTGAACCTGTACAGCAATATCATCAATGCCCTTCTCAATAGCGCCTAACATCGCTTCCGCTTCCTCCTGTGAAAAGTTAGCGGGGACTGGCAAATCAAAGGCAGGCTCAAACAGCCTGTTACCATAATGGTCAACATAAATCAACATCCTCTCTACAACCCATTCGGTCAGCTCATCATTATTTGATAGTTTGCTGAGCCACTTTCGAATAAGCAATTCTACCTGGGCTAGATCTTGTCCCTGTTTTTTGGGAAACGGAATAATCGTTGCTGCCACACACTCACCCTCCCGCAAATTATTGCATAAAACCCGTAGTCATTATACTTAATAATTGTTGGAATAGAATTTAGTATTTAATAACTAAAAAATGAGTAGTTGCCTCAAAATACACCGCTCGGAACCTAGCCATCTACATTGGCCCCCCTGCAGGGCGCACAAAAGAAGCCTTCTGGAAAAATCGCTAGAAGGCTTCTTTGCTTTTGTACCGGCAAGTTTCCTATTTTAATTTATTAATAGCCACATTTCCGCCCAAACGCCACAGGCTGATGTTATTTATGCCTTGTTCTGTAGCAATAGCTATCCAGTAATTTACTGTTTTCACATCAGCATACCATACCTGATACGAAACGCCTTTATCCTGATACTCAAAAACCAGGCACTGACTGTCTGCATCCCTTGTTGCTTCAACATCATAGGTCGCTACAAGGGTTTTTGCTTCTATTTCAGTCAGAAATCTTTTTTCCCCGTTATCGCCCCACAGGCAGCCGCCTGTTGAAAGCGCTACCGACTTTTCCCCCGGTAAGGCTTCCATGCGGGTTAAAGTTTTTTGGATGAATTCTTTATTAGCCTTCGGTCCGGGGGCACTATGCAATCCGTAAAGGTTATAAAACATGACTACATATTCTGGTCCCCGGGAAAAACCAGCGGTAGAAAACGGGGTACCCGGTTCCAGTACCAGCCTTAGTTGCAAGTTATTTTTCAGGGCTTTACTATAAAGCTTATTAGCAAATGCCACGAAAGACTGTCCGATTTCTTCATCTTTCCAGATTCTTTCATAATCAATCTCAATGCCGTCATAGCCGCCCTGCAAAGTCAGGTCAATGATGTCGTCAATATGTTTTTCCATCGCTGCCTCATCGGAAAATAGCCTGCGGAGAACCTCTATATCTTTCATCACAACCGATCCGTCAGGATTCTGCTTGTCATTAACAAAGGTAAGATATATTTTATATTGCTTTTGTTTCTGGTTTAGCTCACTCTTTTTATCGCTAAGTTCCCGGGGTATAAAAATGCGGTCATCTTTATCAAAATACGCCCCAAAATAGGAGAGCTGATCCAGTTTCTTTCCCAGCCTCGTCAAATCTTTTTCACCTGTATCCAAATCCCAATAAGCTAACCATGCTGATCTTTTTGCAGACCCGTTTGTGACTGCATTGCCAGCAGATTGACCATTATAATTACAGCCTATCAGGCTAACAAAAACAGCTGCAACTATAGCTACTTTAAAAATTTTACCAACTATACCGCTCACGTACATAGCTCCTCCTATAACTACAAGTTCACAATAAACCAGTTTATGAGGCCTTCCCACAGCTGCCTGATGTTAAATTTGAATGCCTCAAAGCCTTTCAGCCTGCTGTCAAATTTAACCTTTTCCTTTTCTGCCCCCATGTTCTCTGTAATAATTAGCTTGTCAAATACGCCGTCATATACATCATCAGCCAGATTTCTTTGACTCCAGCCATAACCGCCCCAAGCGGTCTCCAGATAAACAGCACCTGCTTTCGGCTCAGCTACCTGTAACTCTTTCACAGCAGCTTTTTCATCTAGCATAATGCTAAGCTTATCACCCTTAAGAGATAGTGATAACATCCGGTCACCTTGCGCCTGAACACTGAGGTCAGGTATATACTCCGCCGCTCCGGCTGCCACCGTGGGGGCATTCTCCAGATTTTTATCTTTCAATCGTTCTGTATAAATCCTTACTTTTTCAGCCGAATCGGCATATTTTACGAAAGTCTCCAATTCCCGCATTTCAGCAGCCTTCTTATCTTCAGGGATTGACAGGCTTTCTTTACCATCATGTTTATCCAGATTTAATTTGAATAATTCTTTTTCGGCTCCGTTATTTTTTTCTGTAACATAGAGAATATTGTTAAGAGTATATACAGACAAGAACCGGTTTAGTTTTTCATCTGCTCTGAGATATATTCTCTGTAAACCAAGTTTATTTCCCTTTAGTCTTACAGAAAGCTTCATGTCTTCAAAATCATCACTGTTCTTTAAGCGCAGTAAACCCTTATCTTGTGGCAGTGATGTCAAAATCATTGTTTCCTTTTGAATTTCCAGGGCCCCCTTAAGCGTTTCCCAGGCCTTGTGCTTATTCAAATCGCCACTGACAAATGCCAGGTCCTGATTAATATCGTATTTGATACGCATCAGCAAATGATTGGTGTACCAATACGCCTGTGGCTGCATCCTTGTTAAGTCATACACACTGCTGTTTCTCTGATTAAAGCTAAAACCTTCCCTGTTGAAGTTCATTTTAAATAATTCTTTTATCCAGCGTTCATTGACAGCACTTACTTTGTCATTATTGCCGAAACTGCCGGTATTGGAATGCATTAATATATAGGTTCCCGGTACATAACCAAGCGACTTAGCATAAATATCGCGCATTGCTTCATAATCATACGTAATCCGTTCTTTCATCTTGGTATTACTCTCTTTGGGAATTCCGTATTCATCACGAATGTAATCCATCAGATAGTGATTGTATTTGCGCCCTAGATATGGCGAAACACCAGCGTGTTCCAAGGGGTCTAATTCACCCAGATAATTGTCGTACCGGTCAAATACGTTAATAAACGCGAGCCGGTAGCCATTGGTTCCCATTTCCCAAAAAGTTGTTTTTTCAAGTTCTATCAGTTCTTCAGGCATTAAAAATTTAGTGTCTTTTTTTTCAAACTTTTCCGGATAAGTCAGCATTGTTGCTTTAAAATTCAAGTCCTCCAGAATTCTTTGCGAAAAAACTGCAGTATCCCTCCGGCCATCTTCAAAAACCAGAAACAATGATTTTTCCGGCAGCTCTTTGCCTGATTGATAGTAGTCTAAAATATCTTGTTGGCTGATTGTTACATAACCGAAATCTTTTAACGCTTGCAACTGTTCCCGCAAACGCTCCACCCCGATTAGATTCTGATTGCCTGTTCTGTCTACACCAAAGTAGGCAAGGGTAATAAACCCTCTATCCCCGGAGAATTTTGCAGTCTGCGGGGTGTAAGGTTTATATGCTTTGAGGGTAAATAATGCGGCTAAGCAGAGTGCCATCACGGCCAGAATAATAAGCACCTGTATCACTACCCGGATAATTTTTTTCCGGTCTTTGCGGGCAGTAAATTGTTCATTTGACATCGTCATAATCTATGCCCTTCTGCTTTCCGCGATTCTTTTTTGACAGCTCGACAAGATCTGCCGGCGTCATCCGTGTTCCCCAGGTAGTTTTCCAGAAAGTAACCCAGGCAATCGGCATTTGCCATAATAGTACGGCCTCATAGTATAAGCAAAACCACAACCCGTAAATCCATGTTGAACTTTTTCTCAGAAACAGCTGCGCCATACTCATGAGCAACGCCATTAAACAAATACCAATGATAAAGGTAAGCGGAAACACCCTGTGGGTAACCGGAATATAAATCAGATTATACAAAACAATAATCGGCGCCAGAAGCGGCACAAGCACGCCCATATAAAAAGATAATGCCATAAACGGTTCTTTTCTCCACATAAATCGGGCTGCAATCAGCGACTCTCTCAGCCAGGAGCGTTTCCAGCGCATCTGTTGTTTCAAAAAGATACTATATGTGTTCGGTACAATCGTATTACATATAGCTGTATCCTGATAACCGGTACGATGTTCTTTTAGGATAAAATTGGTCATACTGCGATCATCGCCAAAGGTAGCCTTCTCGCCCCAGAATCGTTGGTTCAGCCATGCATCCATATATTTAACAACCAGATCTTTTCTGTAGCAAGAGAGCGGGCCGGATAAGCAGGTGACTGCATCAAAATAGCTTTCGGCTGCTTTCATGATCCGAAAGGCAATATAATACCGGACAGACTGCAATTTCGTAAGGGCATTGGTATAGGTGTTGGCGACATCGGTTCGGCCGGAAACCCCGCCCATTTTAGTATCTTTGAACGGCTGGACGATATTACGAATGGCAAACGGATCCAGGAAGCTATCCGAATCAACAAACACAACCAATTCATGCTTAGCCATTAAGGTCCCTTTGGCTAGGGCCTCCCGTTTGCCCGCATTCCCTGCTTGACGAACATAATGCAGCCTGGTTCCAATATCATAGCGTTGTTCTGTGATTTTCAGTTCTTCTACGATTTCTTTGATTTTTGCAAAAGACTGGTCGTTAGAGCAATCATCTACGACGATAACCTCCAGTTTTTCGACTGGATAATCCTGATTAATACAGCCTAAAATCGTTTTTTGTATCCATTGTTCTTCATTGAAGCAAGGAATAATAATCGTAACGCCTGGTGTGAAGTCTTTGTTGATGGGAACAGGGCGATAAAAAGAGCCGAACAGATATCTGGTAAGCAAAAAGCTAGCCGCAATAATACTATACATATACAAAACTTTATTAAATTTAAAATAAAGTACACTTTCTGCCCGCATCAGGAGAATGCAGGCAGTAATAAAGAATAGGGAAAATGAGGCTGCCGACAGCATATACCAATTTTTCTTCTTTGTGGCATACTGAGCCAGTGATTCTAAAAATTCCACCCCACATAGGGTTTTTCCGTCTGCGTTTTGTCCAGAGCGGATATATTTAGCGGCAATATCGACTTTCATCTCATAACCTTCCGGCATCGTACCAGGTGATATGACAAATTTCAGTCTGATTTTCGATGCATACTGCAAATCCTGAGCAACATCCGGCGAAACCTCAAGTAACATACCGGTAGACGATATATCAATACCTTTTCCAAGACATGTTACCTCTTTGCTGTCTGAAATATATTGAATTGACACATTATAATCAACCAAATAACGCTTACCTGTTTTTTCATTTTCAATAAGCCTTGAGATATCAGAGGAATCCTCATTGTCTCTTACACGGCGTCTATCTACATTTGTACGCAATCCTTCTTTGTCAGGTACTTTAGAAAGCACCCTGCGGTCAGGTTTGGCAACAAGTAAAATATCCTTTTCCTCTTTTCTTGCTTGTTGAAATAACTTATTCAAGTCCACTTCCCTGCCATTTCTACGCTGCCGCTAGACGGCATCTAATCATCGCTCCCGTTTATTATGGATTCTGCAACTTTTGACCTTCATAGGCTGTTAATTTCAGAGATTGTTTCCGGTTTATCTGAGAATAGTCATCTGTTAAATAATCTGACAACCTGCCGACCTTAAACTTGGAAGGATCAGAGTCCGCTTTGGCTTCATTTGCGGTCAGCAATATGTCTAAAGCCATTGCCGTATATGCAGCACTGTCTATCATATGCATGACCAGAACAGACCCTTTTTTCACTTCACCGTTTTTTGTATAGATCCCGTCTTTGATGATATTTACAAGTTTAGGAACACTTTCAGCTTTATAGTCATTTGTACTGCACGAACCGGAAACAATGTACTCGGAACCGGATTCAAGCACTGCCTCAACCCCCGCCTTACTGATGGCCAGTGTTGGCGGACGAAAGAACCGGGTCAATGCAGGTTTACCATTGACGGTCATATCACCTGTAACATCATGCAGTTTTTTATAGGCTAAGGCAAGTTCTTTGCTATATTCCTCCTTATCCCGCATTGTCACCTGACTGACCGTTTTAGGATCACGGAAGGCCATCGGCCGGTGCTGATCAGAGTGATTGCCAATGTTATGGCCTTCCATAGCAATTGTTCGCAACAGGTTCGGGTTATGCAGTACATTGTTCGTAAGAATAAAGAACGTCGCTGTTGCGTTATGCTTACGCAAGACATATAGTATTTTATTGATTGCTGCATCTGTTCCCCAGTCATCGAAGGTAAGGAAAATAACATTATCTTCGGTGTGTACTAATCCACTGGTATCAAGGCGCCGGGTTTCCATTTTCGAGAAACCAAGTGTACTTTTTCCGTAAGCAACATCCTTGTTCCCGATATAACGTTTGGCGACTTCGTTTAGAATATTATCTTGATTAATATCAAGCCCGGACCGGTCTGCTCTTAAGCGTGCCGGAACAGTTGTCGGGTCCACCGGATATTGATAAATCAACTGTGTGTGACTAAGAATTTCTCCTACAGGCTTAATCATATACTGCGAGTCATTGGCAGGATTATTCTCAGGGTTATCATAGGATGTGGCA
>JAQSXM010000101.1 GCA_029256645.1 Sporomusa sp.
CGCAAAAAAACAGCTTTAAACTCATGGCGGATTACTCCGGTAACGAGGTTAAGGCTGTTTTTATTCGTATTTAAAGCTGGTACTCTATTCCCGAATATCGGTTGAAACTAATCAAGTCACCTTAGCTTCAAATTAACCGGGTGATGAATGGTGCAGCTTCTGAAGAGGGGTCAAGGTTTCTTAATCTACAGATTATCAATCTGCCAATCGATAGTGGTTTTGCCAATAGACTGTAGAGTATTGTTGGTACGGGAGAAAGGCTTACTCTTGAAAAAACCCCTACTGGCCGATAGCGGGCTGGGGTGCGGTGAGGTAATAATGTAGTGGTAGTCATTGGTTATTAGATTTTTCTTTGATTGGGCATGGCTGCCCCAGAGAATGAACACAATCGGATCGATCCTTTCATTCAGTAAACTAATGATCCGATCGGTAAACTGCTCCCAGCCTAAATTTTTATGCGAGTTAGCTTGGCCAGCCACAACGGTAAGGACAGTGTTCAACAGGAGTACACCCTGGTCAGCCCACTTTTTTAAGTAGCCGTTGTTCGGGATATAGCACTGCAAATCATCCCGCAGCTCTTTGTAAATATTAAGCAGAGACGGCGGCGGTGCAATTCCGGGTTTTACTGAGAAGCTAAGACCATGAGCCTGATTTGGACCATGATAGGGGTCCTGACCAAGGATGACTACCTTTACGTCGTTGTACGCAGTATAGTGAAGGGCGTTAAAAATATTATATTTGTCAGGGTATACTGTTTTGGTCTGATATTCTTTAATTAAACACTGACGTAAATGGAGGTAGTATTCTTGTTGAAATTCAGTGGCAAGCAATGCTTGCCAGTCATTTTTAAAAATAATCATATTCTATCACCAAACTGAATTATATCATACCACAAAATACTCCTGTCAAGTTTGTCTGACTTGGCAGGAGTATTTTATGATAGTTGGCAAAACGCTGGGAGGGGTAGCCATTAACAGCCTAATTGTTTAGCAATAGTGATTCGCAGAATTTCTGAGGTTCCTTCCGCAATTTCCATGAGTTTGGCATCACGCAGGTAGCGTTCCTGGGGAAAGTCTGTGGTATAGGCTGCCCCGCCATGAATCTGGATGGCCTGATTAGCCGCCTGGGAGGCGATTTCCGAAGCAAATAGTTTGGCCATAGCCGATTCGCGACGATGTGGTTTATTATTATCGACAAGCCAGGCGGCCTTATAGGTCATTAAACGGGCGAGCTCAAGCTGGGTCGCCATATCAGCTAGTTTAAACCTGATTGCCTGGAATTTTGCCAGTGGCTGTCCGAATTGTACACGCCGCTTAGCATAGGCCAGAGATGATTCCAAACAAACCTGCGCAATGCCAACCGACACCGCAGCTCCGAAGATGCGGTGCCGGCTCATCAATTCGAGAAGTTGAGAATAGCCAGCGCCTCTTGTGCCAATGAGATTCTTCAGCGGAACCTGACAGTCATCAAAAAATATTTCATGGTTGCTAACACCACGCATTCCTAGCTTGTTATACTTGCTTCCTATGGTAAATCCCGGTAAATCTGATGGTACAATAAGCAGGCTCAAGCGCTCCTTTTGCCGTCTTGAATCCTCTGTAATGGCCGTGATTACCGCCATTCCTGCCTGACGGGCATTCGTAACAAAGATTTTTCTGCCATTGATAATCCAGTTATCGCCTTCTTGTGTGGCATAGGTTGCACCAGCAGCTACATCAGAGCCGGCTCCGGTTTCTGTTGCTGCAAAAGCGCCGAGATATTTTCCATGTGCCATCGGAACCAGATAATCCTCTTTTTGCTGGGGTGAACCAAACAAAGAAATTGCTTCTGCAGGCCCTTGGTGGCTGGCGATCACAAAGGCCGTGGAGGCGCAGACACGGGCAATCTCTTCTATGGCAATGACGAGGCCAATATAGCCCAACCCGCTACCACCATAAGCTTTGGGGATCGCAAGGCCAAGAAGGTTCATATCAACGGCTTTTTCAATAACTTCCGAGGGTATTTGCCCGGTTGTGTCAACGATGTGAGCAAGCGGCGCTACAACCTGATTGGCAAAATCAGTAACTCTTTCTCGCAGCCTTTCTTGCTCTTCAGTGAGGTAAAAATCCATAAGATCACTCCATTTTTTGTCTAACCGGTGTTATTATTTCTAATGTTGAGGGTTATATTTATTCTCGCAGCTTTATCAAGGTTAGTGTTGAATATTCTTTGTTACTTTTCGACGTATCTTTGTTTGTTCCTCTTCTTCTACGGCACAAGGAGGAAATGGATTGAGGAGTGTTGAAACCTTGAAAAGAAATCCATATTATAAGCGCGGATGGATGTCGTGATATAATTCTGGAAAAAATATTCAAATTATTCGCAGTTTTCCATATACGGATTTGGTAACCGGGGTTCAATTGCATTGCAGATCAATCAGCACATGATTATACGCCGTGGAATGAACATTTCATTCCAGACACCTTCGGAGCAATCATTATTTGTCTTTTTGGTGTCCGGCATACTGATTCAGGTCAGGGGGGGTATAATGACGTTTGGTGAAAGAAAACACCGGGAATGCGTCGGGACTAGCGCGCTAGATAGCTTATTGGACGCTTCGTATGATGGTATTGTAATATTTGATATCGCAGGGAAAGTACTTCAGCGCGGCGGCGTGTTACTTAATAAACTTGGCGAGGCATACTGGCAGGAAATGCAAAGAGTATGCCAGGATGTGGTTCAGTCTGGCAAGAGAATTACCCACCTCCTGCAGAACCCGGATGTAATGCAATCTTTCCTGGTGACAGCCAGCCCGGTTTTTGCAGATAAAAAACAGATCACTTATGTTGTGTGTAATATACGGGATCTTGAAGAACTGAATGAGCTTGGGCGCGAAGCAGCCATTGCGGCACTTCAGCAAAGGAATGATTTTCTTGTGACTGAAGGGCTTGAGTATAAAGAAGAATTGAAGCAATTTATCACTCGCAGTGTTGCCATGCAAAGTGTGTTGACCACGGCAATAAGGGTGGCTCAGGTTGATTCTACCATCTTAATCATGGGGGAATCCGGTGTAGGTAAAGGCATGATCGCCCGCCTTATTCAAGGAGTCAGCAAACGGAAGAAACAACCTTTTGTAAAAATATCCTGTGGGGCGATACCTGAGCAGCTTTTAGAGTCAGAGTTGTTTGGGTATGAGGCCGGTGCCTTTACCGGTGCTCATAAAAATGGCAAGCCCGGGCTATTCGAGATTGCCGGCAATGGAACTGTGTTTTTAGACGAAATTGCTGAACTTCCATTAAGTCTCCAGGTAAAACTTTTAAATGTTCTCCAGGATAAAACCTTTATGCGTGTAGGCTGTGTAAAAGAACTCAAGACAAATGCCCGGATAATTGCGGCAACAAATAAGAATTTAGAGCTACAGGTGAAGAATGGTGTGTTCCGGGCGGATCTTTTTTACCGGCTGCATGTTATTCCTCTTGTTATTCCCCCCTTGCGCGAGAGAAAGGGCGATATTTTGCCGCTGGGTTTGTATTTTCTTCAAGTCTTTAATGAACGTTATGACTTTAAACATACCATAAGCCCGGCTGTACTTGATTGTTTTGTGAGGTATGATTGGCCGGGCAATGTACGTGAACTGCAGAATTTGATTGAATATCTTGTGGTGATGACACCAGATCATGTGATTGAAGTGCATAATCTGCCAGTGAACATTTTAGAAGCTTTGCAAAGAAAAGGAGTTGTACCGAATACTGCCGGAAAGGTGACCTTAAAAGGGGCGCTTGAGGAATATGAACGTGATCTGATCGTTAACGTCCTAACCCAGCATGAGACCCTTAAGGATGCTGCTGATAGTCTTGGTATTGATATCTCGACGTTGACCAGGAAAAAACAAAAATATTGTTTATCAAGAGGATAGCCTCAAAAAAACCGCGGATAGCGGTTTTTTTTGAGGCTATCTTTGTTGTTCAGGCGATCTATTATGCAATAATGCATAACCGGGTTATGCATTATTGATGTTTTGCACATTTTTGTGGGCGAGATCTTTCTTAACCCGGCATTTGTCTGTTTTGCGATGTATTACTAAGCGGCGGATGAGAGCGGGTTTTGGAGGGTGACTGATGAACATTACCTGAAATTTGCCAGCTGGCACAGTTTATGCGTTATACAAAGGTGAAATATTTAGATAATTAAAAAAGAAGGGACAGTGAAAGAAAATATGAGAAATGTAAAGCAGAAATCATTACTTACCGTTAAGGCAGGGGAGGTCCGGGGAAATTGCTGTTAGCTATTATGTTGGCACTGTTGCCTATTATTGTGGTTTTCATTTTGATGACCGTGAAGAAGACGGCGGTGGATCATAGCGGACTTATCGGGTGGGTGCTGGCTTCCCTGATTGCCATTGTATTTTTTAACACCGCTCCGGAAATGACGCTCCGGGCAAGCCTGGCCGGTGTCGTTGCTTCACTGGGGATATCGTTGATGATTGTTGCATCTATCTTGCAGATTACCTTTATGGAGGCCACCGGTGCCCTGAAGCGAATCTGCGTATGCATAAAGACCCTTGCGTCTACCGACAAGGCTGTACAAATCTTGTTTATCAGTATGGGAACAGGGACACTGCTGGTTTCAGTGGGCGCTACTCCGGTATCCATTCTCCCTCCCATTATGATTGCTTTGGGCTATTCGCCATTTGTGGCAGTCGCCTTGCCGGCAATTGGTTATGATTCGCTGTGCACCTATGCGCTGTTAGGTATCTCTTTGGTGGTGTTTTCGGATATGACAGGCACCACTATTGTCCGGACCGCGCAGGCCTTCGCCGCTTTTATGCCGGTAATTTCTACCGCTATCGGCTTTGGTATGCTGTGGATTGTAGGAAAAGGCAAGCTGATGAAAGCCGGATTTATCCCCTGTATGTTAGCCGGGGCTACCAACGGCGGGGTGGCCATAGCGATCGCCTACATTCCTTTTTTAAATGGCGCTGTTTTATTGACAGGGGTTATTGCCGGTTTTTGTACAATGCTGATGTTGTTGCTGTACCTGAAACTGCAGGGAAAACCAATTATAGACAGGTCGGTATTAAGCCAGGCAGACCTGGAAGTTGAGCAAGGAATGTCCTTGACAACGGCACTCTTGCCCTGGATTATCCTCGTTACGACGCTGCTGGTAATCAATTTCTATAAGCCCTTATATAACCTGGTGTTTAATCAATGGGACATGGCCGTCTCGGTGCTGCCAGGCCAGGTAATCAAGACGAGAATGCTTTGGAACGGCAGCACCTGGGTGCTGATCAGCACCATTGTAGCAGCAATTTTTATGAGGACGGGTGGATCGGTATGGAAACATACCCTTATTAAATGGGGGCAGCGTGCCCCCAGACCGTTCATCTCCTCCACTGTGTTTTTTGCTATCAGCTTTGTGATGATGAATTCCGGACCGCATATCTTTGGCGGGGTTATCGAGGACGCCAGGCCAGTTCTTAATATGATCGGGGTATTAGCGCAGGGTTCGATTTTTGCTTTTGGCAGTTTTTATCCGTTTATCAGCGCATTCCTGGGCCTGTTTGGCGGGTTTGTCACCAGCAGTGAAACCTCGACAATCGGAATGCTCGCAAAATATCACCTGTTAACAGCGAAAGCGCTACATATTGATCCCCTGATGGTTAATGCGGCTTCTGCTGTTGGCGCTGGTTTGGCCAGCCTGATCGCCCCGACCAAGCTGCAGAATGCAGCTGCTACCATTGATGCTATGGGCATTGAAAGTCAGGTCATAAAAACCGGCTTGATTATCTCACTTTTGCTGACTGCAATAACGGGGATCATTGCGATGATATTTTATGCTTTCTTTTATACTACGGCTATGTAAGATTGCATAGCCGTACTGGAATAAATTGATATTTTGCACATGTACTGGTGGAAATCCTGTTAACCAGCTTATAGGCTTGGCGTCATATTTTCCAGGCAGATCCAGGCTAAACAGGCGGTATCAGAAGCAACAGGCAGGTGTTATTTAAGCGATTTCGCGATTGGCACATTTCTTGCTTTATTACTAAGTGGAACAATCGATCTTGATTTTCACTATGAGGGGGGTGGTTGTCCAAAGGTGCGGGTCAATTTAAAAAAGAGAGGAGAGATAGTTGTTTAATAGCTGCGTACAGCGTTCCTTTGTCTTTATAACTAAATTTAGGAGGCGCATTCAGTATGGATATGAATAAGGATGCATTGATTCGTAAATTAAAACAAAACCAGATTCCTCTCTATATCATTGTTGTTGTGGCGTACATGCTTATCGCGTTTTCCCGGGGAGCCCCCGCAATTATGGGGCCTGAACTGATCAAGGATTTGCAGCTTACAGCATCGCAGTGGGGGCTGGTTGGGCTGGCATTTTTCTGGGCTTATGCGATCGGGAATGCTCCTTCCGGGGCAGTAGTAGATATTGTCGGGCCCCGGAAAACTTTGCTTGCTTGTCTCCTGTTGCTTGTTATCGGCTGCTACGTTTTTAGTGCCGCCCATTCTCTCACTATGGTCATTGTGGGAAGGATGATTGTTGCTGTCGGTACGGCAGGGCTGATGATTGCCGGAATTAAGTTGATCTCCTCCTGGTTTACTGTTAAACAATTTCCCCTGTATTACGGCGGGTATTTGGGATTTGGCGGCTTGGGAAGCTTTTTTGCCACCGCACCGCTGCAGCTTCTAATGAATGACTTTGGCTGGCGGACATCCTTCGTGATTATTGCCGCAGGTACTTTGGCGATGACGGTTGTGGCTTATTTCTTTGTCAAGGATCGTCCGGCTGATATCGGTTTGCCGACACCGGATGAACTGGCCGGGGAAGAAGTTGCTAAAGAGAAAAAATCTGACGCACCAACTATGGGGTGGATGGAGGCGACCAAAAAGCTTCTGGCGATGCCGCGTTTATGGATTATTGGTTTATTCTTTCTCGGCACTAATTCAACCGGCCAGGTAATCGCCTCAATGTGGGGTGGTATTCTTTTGGCCAATGTCTATGGTTTTGATAAGGGGACCATCTCCAGTATACTTACCATTTCTGCTTTTGGTCTGGTGGCAGGCAGCTTAGTGGCAGGTGGAATTTGCAAAAGAATCAGCAGTACTGGTGTTATGGTAGCGACGGGGGTGCTGTTCCTTGTTACCTGGCTGTACATGCTGCTCAACCTTCGTAATCTAAGTGTACTGGAATTGCAAGTCATATATTCGATTATCGGTTTTGTCCAGATGTTTGCGGTTGTCGGCGGTATGTCTTGTGTCCGGGAGTTGGTTTCAGGTGAGATGGTTGGTACGGCAATAGGGGGAGTGAACACTTTCTCCTGGATTTTTGGAGCCGGGGTCTTCAACCAGATCTGGGGTTTGATTATTGATTCTGTTTCTAAAGGCCGGACGCCTTATCCGGTCGAGGCCTTCACCACCGCTATGTGGGTTCAAACAGGAATTTTGGTAATTACCCTGGTCTGTGCTACCACTATGTGGAAACTTATGCGTAAGCCAAAGGTTGATAGGCCTAATGCCAATGCCTAATAATTACTAACCAATAGAGCAATTTGCCGAAGCCATGGGCAGATCTGTCGCAGACTTTGCTCATGAGAAAATAAAAAAGGGAGCGCGAAATGTTATGCCATTGCACACCACTACTGTAATAACCCGGCCATATGATCAAATTGAAATCGGTGAGAGTGCTTCAATTACCAAAACCATTACTGAGGCCGATATTGTTAACTTTGCCGGGATTATTGGCGACTTTAATCCCATACATGTTGATGAAGAATTTGCTAAAGCAACCGTTTTCGGCAAGCGCCTTGCACACGGAATGCTAACGGCTTCGTTCATCTCTACTCTTATGGGGCGTTGCATGCCAGGCACAAATGGTTTGTACCTTTCACAGGAAATAAAGTTTCTTAAACCGGTATTAGTCGGCGATACCATCACTGCTTATGCTGAAATAATCGAAAAAATTGACGCCAAAAGAAGGCTTATTATCAAAACGACTGTTTCCAACCAACGGGGAGAAATGGTCATAGACGGCAAGGCCGTCACCATGGTTAGAAAGGATGCTGAGTAAGAGTACGTATACCTGCCGGGTAAGGCAATATGTGATTAACGGCGCTGGTACTGTGAGAATTCAAAGGGGTGAGAAAATATGAAACAATATAACTCGATTCTGTTGGAGACAGAGGGCTCTGTTGCTTTAATCTGCTTTAACAGGCCTGAGCAGTTTAATGCGTTAAGTTATCAAATGATTGATGAGCTGGAAGCAGTTATCCAGGACATAGCCAATGATAAGGAAATCAGGGTTGTTGTATTCACCGGCAAAGGCAAAGCCTTTTGCGCCGGGGTGGATCTCAAAGATGCGGGAGATATTGCGAAACCAATTGACTCTTATTGGTTTCTTGCCAGATTGCAAAGCCTGTTTAACAAGATGGCAAACCTTGAAATACCTACAATCGGCGCTATTAATGGTGTGGCTCTTGGCGGTGGTTTTGAAATGTCGCTGGCCTTTGATTTTCTGATCGCCGCTGAAAATGCTAAATTTGGCGTTCCTGAAATCAATGTGGGGGTTTTGCCTGGGGGCGGCGGCATGAGCAGGTTGCCCAAAAAGCTGGGGCTTTCGCTAGCTAAACGCCTGGTTTTACTGGGGGAGAGTCTAACAGCAGCAGAAGCCCACCACTTTGGTCTGGTCTATAAGGTTGTGAAGAGTGAAGACGTCGTAAATGAAGCTAAAAAAGTAGCGCTGGTTTTAGCCGGTAAGCCGCAAATCAACGTAAAACTAGCCAAAAAGGTGCTTGAAAAATCTGAACGTATGGCAACTTATGACGCTATGGATTATGAAGCCCATGCAGCTGCCTTGCTCTATGACACAGAAGACCGGAAAGAAGGCATGCAGGCGTTCTTGGAAAAACGCCAACCCGTCTTTCAAGGTAAATAAGTTATTTAATCGGAATGGAGGGGGTTTGTTATGAAAAAATGGGAAGATGCTAAGAAAATTCCGGCACCGGCGATAGCTCCGACCTTTGGCCCTTTGTCGGGCATGAGGGTACTTACAACCGGTGGCCATCTCGCGATGCCCTATGCGGCTACGATGATGGCCGACTTTGGCGCTGAAGTGTTCTATATCGAACGTCCCGGCGGCGGCGATCCTTATCGCCTATTCAGTCCGTTCCTCACCGGCGAAAATGGACAGCAGGTAGGTGCATCCTGGATACAGGATGCCAGAAACAGGCTAAGCATAACATTAGAGACTAATTTAAAAGTAGCAGAAGCACGAGAAGTATTTTTTACTTTGATTAAAAACAGCGACATTTGGATGGAAAACGTGGTTTGGACCGATAAACTCGGAATTAAGGACGAGGATTTACTGAAGGTCAATCCGGCGCTGGT
>JAQSXM010000102.1 GCA_029256645.1 Sporomusa sp.
GTCCCTGGCGGGGAAAGTTTTAGTGAAGGCCAGGCTAGAGTGGTTTCCGCATTTGCTGATATGCTTGCAGTCACTACCGGCGATATTATGATAGTGGGTCATGCCGGGATTAACCGTCTGCTGCTCTGCTCTGTCCTGGGGATGCCAGTTTCGAATATTTTCCACATTGGACAGGACTATGGTTGTATAAATATGCTGGCACAGAGCGGGGATCACTATTGTGTCGAGGTATTGAATGCTTCTGTAGATTATCAACATAGAATACTATAAATCATATAAAGGCATTCTATTATGGTAAGTTATTCAGAAACTGGAGGTACCAACTCGCTTGTCTAATGGAAATATATTAGCTAGTTTATTCTCCAGAATAGTTGACACTAATGTTATCCGCGATGCAGCTGTCCTAAGGATGGTTGCGATAACCTTTTGTTTTCATACCCTCTTGGTATTGGCTGCGCTGCTATTAATTGACATACTACCCAGCCGGGAAGTAGCCGGATTTCTTAATTCAGGTGCAGTGGGAACTCCACCTTTAGTAGAGAAATTTATTAGATGGGATGCTCACTGGTATACTTATATTGCTGAGCATGGTTATGATATTCAAAGTATAGTTTTTTTCCCTGTAACCATTTTGCTGATCAAGGCATTGGCTGGTAGTGGTTTAGGTTATGTTTTAGTCGGTTTTGTGGTGTGCAATCTATTTACACTTATCAGTTATTATGTAATGGCTAAGACGTTTTTATTGGATTTTTCTGAACAGGAAACGCAGCGGGCGCTTTTGGCCTATGCAACACTACCAACATCTTTTTTCTTAAACAGTGTTTATACTGAACCGGTATTTATAGTTTTTTCAGTTGCCTGTATTTATTGTGTTCGGACTAAAAACTGGTGGTGTGCAGGAATATTTGCCGCACTGGCGACGCTGACCCGGAATCTGGGGATATTGCTGACCGTTGTCTTATTATACGAGTTTGCCAAGCGTTATTTCGTAGAACGTAAACTAAAAGTATCAGTTCTAACTGCGTTTTTTCCCATAATGGCGTTAGGTGTTTTCTGTGCGTATAACAATAGTATGTTTGGTGATCCTTTTGCTTTTATTAATTCCCAGGAAGCGTGGGGGAGACGGTTGGGTCTCCCATGGGATAATTTTTGGAACAACGTTAGCCTGATCAATACAGGTGTTCCAATTGTCGAAACCGGTATTTATTTAGATACTTTACTTTCTGGTATGGGCTTCATTGCTTTACTCTGCGTATCGACTGTAACTCGCTACAGGATTCCCTGGCCTTATGTATTGACTGGCTGGTTATGGTTTTTGGTGCCTTTATTTTCTACCTCGCCCGTTTATCCGCTATATAGCATGGCCCGGTTTATTCTTATTGTATTTCCGCTTTATCTGTTTTTGGCAAAACTGCCAACAGTATTATTTCGCTGCTTGATCTGCATAAATGCTGTAGGGTTAATCCTAAGTACGGCACTATTTATTAACTGGTGCTGGCTTGGCTGATATATTGACAGTACATCTTTCTTCATGTTAAAATTGTTTAGAATTTAATAGAGCTCTTATCTAGAGTGGTCGAGGGACTGGCCCGATGACACCCGGCAACCGGCAGCTTTCTGCAGTGGTGCTAATTCCAGCAGGAGTAATTCCTGACAGATAAGAGGAAAGTGTGTAAAAAATTCACCCCTTTCCTCGGAAAGGGGTTTTTTCATGTTTCATACACTTAAACAGGTTCCTCACAGCATTGCTTTTCCCGCAAGTAATACAGTAGAGAGTGGTGCTGCCAAGGAAGATCAGGATATTAGTATTACTTATGACAAGTCTGTTACGCTTGTTCGAATTAATTGTCCAAGGCAGGATGGTCATGACTGGGTTATAGAAGCTTTTACTGCACTGGAAAAGTGCGGAATGGCTTTTGATATGGTATCAATTCAGCCATGTGAGGTTAGTTTCACCGTAAAAAGCTGGTTAGTGGATTCAGTTTACCGTTCTCTTGAAAAACTTGAGGTTTATCCTGACAGCGTTACCGACTGTGTAAAGCTATCGGTGCGAGGGCGCAGCGGACAGCCGTTGCTGAGTTCAATGATAACTATGGCAGAAACATTGGCGCAATGTAATATCCCTTTATTGCGATTAGTTGAGTCTTATGGATTAATTGAAGTCTTAATTGCGACTGGGTATATAAGTGAAGTTAGAAAGGCATTAGCAAAGAATTTTAATTGTTGAGGGCAAGGAGAGAAGGATTAGATATGTCAGATCACTACCAAGAGCATGTAGTACAGTATGAACAGAGCAACCCTGTGAAGGGAAAAGATATTAATGAGATCATTATCATCATTCGTGATGGCCAAGTCATTACTTTTCTTCAAAAGAACAAAAATGCTGTATTTGAAGGCAGGCATGGTGATGGAATATAGATAATAGCTCGGCAATTGCTGGCAGACCACGGTTTTGCTGACCGGGAATACCAAATTTATTTGGAATACCGGTGTCAGTGGGGTATGATGTAGAGAATGCAGCAGGAAGAAATATACTTTTATAGAATATGTAACCATATCATGATATGAGGAGGTTACACACAATGGCAAAAAAAATCCTTTTACTTACCGGGGACTGCGCTGAAGATTATGAGGTTAAAGTACCACAGCAAGCACTCATGATGCTTGGCTATCAGGTTGACGTAGCCGTACCCAATAAGAGTGCTGGTGATATGGTACAGCTTGTTGTTCATGATTTTACCGGTTTAGACACTTATGTTGAACTAACAGGCCATCGTATTGCTGTTGATATCGCAGCAAAGGATGCCAAGTCAGAAGACTATGTCGGTCTGGTTGTTCCTGGCGGCCGTGCTCCTGAATATATCCGGATGTATGATGAGGCTGTCAAACTGGTGCAGGATTTCTTTGCTGCCGGTAAACCGGTAGCTGCCATTTGCCATGGTACGCAGCTTTTGGCTCCGGCCAAAGTTCTTGAAGGCAAAACAGTAACCTCCTATCCAGCCTGTGCGGCTGAGTGCCAACTGGCTGGCGCCGAATGGAAAAATGAACCGGTTGTTATCAGCGGTAATTTAGTAACAGCCCAAGCCTGGCCAAATCATCCGGCTTGGTTAAGAGCCTTTGTTGAGCTCTTGGGCGCAAAAATCAGTATTTAAGACAATCTTTACAATCAATCAAGCCTGACTTATCATGGTCAGGCTTTTTATTTATTATTAGTTAAACTATGCCATAAGCCGTAGGCGTAAATTTGTTATAATAAACGCAACCTATGCCTGTTGCTGCTGGTGCTGGTTTGATATAATAGAAGCATTAACAAAAAGGAGTGTTGTTTTATGTGTAAACTGCAGTCTGTCGCCGGCCTTTATTTAGTAGTACGGTCGCGGAATTCCCGCTGAAAGTTTAATTGATAGCGGGTTTTCTTCTGCGACCATTGAAAAATATTGGTCGGGGAGGATCTCACCGTGGATTTACAAAGTTTAGGATGGAATGATTTTTTTGCAGCACAACTGGCTATACATGCCGATTCCGGTTGCCTGGTCGGGCGGGTTGCTGCCGAGTATCAACATATTTATCGCATCTATACCGCAGGGCACGAATATCTGGCTGGTATTACCGGTAAGCTTCGTTATCTGGCAGACAGCCGGGATGATTTCCCTGCTGTTGGTGATTGGGTGATATTTAGTTGTGCCGATGATCGTAATGCCGTCATTCAGGGGATTCTGCCGCGCCGGAGTAAGTTTTCCCGTAAAGTGGCAGGAAAAGCTACTGAAGAGCAGATTGTGGCTGCCAATATTGATACAGTTTTCCTGGTTAACGCTCTCAACCAAGACTTTAATCTAAGAAGGATTGAACGCTATCTTACCTTGGCGTGGGACAGCGGCGCAACTCCTGTGATTATCTTAAATAAAGCCGATCTATGCCCTGATGTGGCAGATAAGGTGCGGGACGTAGCAGGCATTGCCTGTGGCGTGCCGGTGCTGCCAGTTAGCTGTGTTACCGGGGCTGGTTTAGAGAGCCTGACGCATTATCTCGAATCCGGTAAAACGATTGCTCTTTTGGGTTCATCCGGTGCCGGGAAGTCATCAATAGCTAATAAGATTATTGGTACAGATATGCAAAAGACCGGGGAAATAAGGCATGGGGACGGGGAAGGGCGGCATACCACAACCCAGCGGGAGCTCATAGTTATCCCTGGCGGCGGCTTGCTCATCGACACCCCGGGTATGAGGGAATTGCAGCTCTGGGGGACGGAGGAAGGGTTGGCAGATGCATTTGAGGATATATATACGTTGGCTATGCAGTGCCGCTTTTCTGACTGTAGTCATGCCGGGGAACCCGGTTGTGCAGTTGCGGCAGCGCTTGGGGCTGGAACTTTAACTCAATCAAGGTATGATAGTTTTGTTAAGCTGCAACGCGAGCTTGCCTACTTGTCGAGGAAGGAAAACGCTCAAGAGTTTCTTGCGGAAAAAAACCGTTGGAAAAAAATCCATAACCAGATGAAACATCATTCAAAACGCTAGACACAAAGACTGGCCGATGCCATTGCCCAATGGGTTTTGGCAAAAGCCAGTCTTATCTTAGTGCCAATTGTTAATTATCCAGGCCATTACGGCAATACTAGTAATCCACCGCTAGGTGCTTACTTTCGTTTATTCTAATGCTATGTAGGTGCGTTAAGATAACAAGCAGCTGTTTTTCCAGCATTACTAATAAAGGGGTGTATCCATGTTTGTTCATAATCTTATTCTTCAGGGAGCAAAAGATAATAGAGCATTTACTGGCAAAGACAGTGTGTCTTATCGGCAGCTTCAGGAACAAGTAGAGAAATACCGCAATTATTTTTATGAATCAGGTATCCGGATGGGAGAAAATGTAGGTTTGTTTTCCCGCAATTCGCCTGAATTTGTATATTGCTACATGGCTATTGTCAGTCTTGGTGCTGTTGTTGTGCCGCTGAATTTTCAACTGGCAGCCCGGGAAATTGCCTTTATTGTTAAAGATGCCGAAATGAAGCGGCTGATTACTATGGAGCGCTTGGCGATTGACACTGAACTTAGTCAGCAGGGCTACCCGCAACCTGTTGTGCAATTTGTTATTGCGGACTTCCAAACATGGTTGGACCGTTCACCGGCAGCTCCGGTGCTTGCCAGTACTCTTGGCACAAACAGTCCTTGTGCTATTATATATACCTCCGGTACAACAGGTAGTCCCAAAGGGGCTGTCCTGACCCATAATAATCTTGTAGCCAATGCCAAGGCCTTCAGGGAGATGCTGCCGGTAGCCGCTACCGACAATGTATTGTGTGTGTTGCCGATGTATCATTGCTTTGCCTGGACATGCGCTGTTCTTAACTCTCTGCTGTGTGGTGCTGCAATTACAATACTGGAAGCTTTCGCGCCTAAAGAGACCCTTGCTGCCATCAAGGACTACCAGGTAACGGTTGTCTATGGTGTGCCACCGATGTACAATCTCCTTACCCGTATTGGGGAACCGGGTGATTTTGCCGGTGTCAAATATTTGATATCAGGTGGTGCTTCGCTGCCGGAAAAGGTAGCCAGGCAGTTTGCTGAAAAATACGGAATACAGATTCTTGAAGGTTATGGCCTTTCAGAGGCTTCACCGGTAGTAGCGCTTAACCCGGTGCAAAAGCCCAAATATTGTTCCATTGGCAAGTCACTCCCAGGCTTGGAGGTCAAAGTGGTTGGTTCTGACGGTCAAGCACTACTGCCAGGTGTGGTTGGTGAGATTATTGTGCGGGGACCAAGTGTAATGCAGGGATATTTTAATCTACCGGCAGAGAATGCATATGCGCTTAAGGACGGCTGGCTTTATACCGGCGATCTGGCCTATCAGGATGATGAGGGATATTTCTTTGTTGTTGACCGGTTAAAGGATCTAATCATATCAAACGGCGAAAACATTTATCCGCGCGAGATTGAGGAACTGTTATACTCTTTCCCGGGCATTATAGAGGCAAGCGTGATTGGTGTTGCCGACGAGCTGCGTGGTCAGGTAGCCCGCGCCTATGTTGTAATTGCACCAGGGGATATCCTGGATAAAAAGGCAGTGAGGGAATACCTCCAGGCTAACATTGCCGCCTATAAAATACCACGGGACTTTGTCGTTGTCGATGCATTGCCGAAGACCCAGACAGGTAAGATTTTAAAACGTATTCTCCGTGAACAAATGAAATAAGCTGGCAATAAGCCAAATATCAGTTCCTTTACGTACCGATTTGGCTTTTTATTGCACAAAATGAGGAAGTAAACAACTAAACCTTGAAACAAGCAACGTTTCGATTTATAGTATGATTTGTAAATAATATTTAGGCCTGTAGGCAACCTCTTAGTCCAGGGAAGGCGGATTAGCGTGATTAGATTGTTGACAGGCGGCGATATCTGCGAGGTCAAGGCGTATCTGGAACGAAATTATTTAGAAACAGTATTTCTTAATGGAAATATTATACGCTGTGGAATTGACAATAACAGAATAAACCGCCGCTGTGGGGATTACTATGGCTATTTTGAAGCTGGCATACTAAAGGGCATATTGACCTTTTTTAACTTAGGCAGTGTTATCCCGCATTTTGAGGTGCCAGGCGCCGTTAATGGCTTTGTGGAAATAATGCGTCAGCGCCGGTTTGAGGTGCTGGCTGGAATGAAACAGGTTGTAGAACCTCTCAATCTGGCTCTTAGTCAGTATAAAAAGATTTTAAATTATGAGGATAGTAATTTTCTAATTAACCGGGCGGTTAGGTGGTCGGCTATCCCCCCCTCAGTCCGGATTGCTGATGCGGGAGAGGTTGAGCGGTCAGCCGCACTGGGGTTTGTTGTCGAAGCCTACCGGCAGGGATTTATGCGCCGGTTTAACAGTGAACTGGCTGCTAAGCTCATTGATGACCGGGGGCCTGGGGAAGATCTGGTTTTCTTGCTTGAGGGCGGTGTCCCTAAAGCCCAGGCTATTATTCAGGTGACTACCAATCGGATTAGCCAAATTGGCGGCGTGTATACTAGTGAAAGCAGCCGGGGAAAAGGCTACTGTAAAATCCTTATTGCTGAATTATGCCGCCGTATTCAGGGCTATTGTAAACTACCGGTGCTTATGGTGCGGAAAGATAATGTGCCTGCTGGTAAGGCCTATCAAGCTAGCGGCTTTACTCATTATGACGACTACTTAATTATAAAATACAGCGTTTGAACTGGAGGATTGATTATGCGGTTAGCTGTTGGTGTCACTGGTGCAAGCGGAGCCATCTATGGCTACACTTTAATAAAAGTGCTTTCTAACCTTGGGGTTGAGGTGCATGCCATTTATACTGATATGGGCCGTAAGGTGCTTGAATATGAGTGCGGGCTCACTATGGCGGATATCAGCGTCCATGCTACGGTTTATGAAAACTCAGACCTGTTTGCCGCATTGGCCAGCGGATCGTTCAAAACAGGCGGTATGGTCGTTGTGCCCTGTTCAATGCATACATTAGGTGCTCTGGCAACGGCCAGTGGACGAGACTTACTGACAAGAGCGGCAGATGTTACACTTAAAGAAGGACGGAGACTTGTGGTCGTGCCACGTGAGACGCCGATGACTACCATTCATTTGTCAAATATGCTTACTCTAGCCCAGGCTGGTGCAGTGGTTATGCCGGCAGCTCCCGGATTTTCTCATAAGCCGGAAACTGTGGATGATCTAATAAACTGTATGGTTGGCAAAATGCTGGATATCTTCAACCTGGAACATGTATTATATACGCATTAGGGCGAAACTGGCAGGCGTAGTTTGTCAGCGGATTATCTGTGGTGAATTCACCAGGGTAGGAGTGCAAATAATGTAAAAAAAGAGGAATTGAGGAAAATTTGCCGAAGAATATGACAAGCTAAATACTGAATCAGAGGTGGATTCTATGCGGCTATATTGTAAGTTTTGTGCCGTATGCCTAGTGTTTTTTATGCTTGTTTTGGCAAATTCTCCTGTATTTGCTGCGGCGAAGACGCCGGTTAAACAAGAGTCGATACCAAGCAATATTGTTAAGACTGCAGAAAAATATTTAAAAACACCCTACCGGTTTGGCGGTGAATCCCCTGCCGGATTTGACTGCTCGGGATTTGTCAAATATGTGTATGACCGGCATGGTAAGAAATTACCGCGTACAACCGATGTTCAGTATAAAACAGGCAAGAAAGTTGCGCGAGCCGGACTTAAGACCGGAGATTTGGTGTTTTTCGCCACCTATGCATCAGGTGCGTCTCATGTAGGTATTTATACTGGCAATGGCAAATTTATCCACGCCTCTTCCAGTCGTGGCGTAATGATCAGCCAGCTTAATGAAACCTATTGGAAGCCGCGTTATCTTGGCGCCAGAAGGATAATTAATTAGCATTGGAGGAGTACCTATGATTTTTGGACACATTTCAACCCTGGAAAAAGATGCACCACTACTTCCCCAGGCCCTTGTCAAAGGGCTTGAGTATCTTGCGAAAACCAACGTGGCTGAGTTGCCTGCCGGTAAGCATGAGATTGAAGGAAAAGATATTTATGTAGCAATCAATGAATATGAAACCCAGCCACGGGAAGCACGCAGGGCCGAAGCCCATGTTGATTACCTTGATATTCAGTACCTCATTTCAGGTGAGGAACTGATAGCCTACAGCTTGCTGACAGATGATAATGAGGTTTTGTCTGATGAGCTTGCAGCCAAAGACGCTATTTTCTACAAGACTGTCCAACAGGAAACAGACCTGGTTTTAACTGAAGGCATGTACGCAATATTCTTTCCTTGGGATGTGCATCGCCCTAACTGTACTTTACATCAGACCTGCAAGGTTAAAAAGGCAGTTGTTAAGATTAAGATGTCGCTGTTGAAATAACAGGGAGACGAGTTTCCGAACGATAATTCTAAAATGATTCTTAAAGTTCGATTTTTTTATTGACATATTTTGTCCACTGCTGGTACAATACAAGTAAATAAATAATGCTCGTATATATTTGAGGATATGGCTCAAAAGTCTCTACCAGGCGACCGTAAATCGCCGGACTACGAGTGAAAGTGCGCCTAGGGTTCCGCATAGCGTTTATAGGCTGTGGGCTGTGACCAAGTGGCGCAGGTGTTACTTAGTAACACTACACCGATGGGATAAAAACCCTGGCGGGGAAGTTTCGCTCTATAGTATCATGCGAAAATTCCCTGTTAGGGTTTTTTGGCGTTTTCGGATAAGCCGTAGTGTTTAAGGTAACACTCTAACTATACTACCAAAGGGGAGAAAAAGGGAAATGTTGGAAAAATTATTTAAGCTCAGTTCCCGCAAAACTGATGTCAAAACTGAGGTAATCGCGGGGATTA
>JAQSXM010000103.1 GCA_029256645.1 Sporomusa sp.
AGTGAATTATTAAAAAAGACCAAGTTTAAACATTTACTTAAGTGATATAATTGATTCCATATTATGCGAAAGTAATAGACACGCGAAATTTTTTTTAATTACAAAACTATGCCGTAGAATATAGAAAATATCAATAGTAATAATAGATATTATCTATATCATTATCTACTAATCTAAATAGCGAGTTACACAGTTTAGAGATATCTCAATAACAACTAACTATTTAAGGAGCGTGAAAGCTTATGGAAATGATTAATTTGACAATTGACGGTTTGCCTCTACAGGTATGCAAAGGAACCTCAGTCCTTGATGCTGCCCGTACTATTGGCGTCAATATTCCAACATTATGCCACCTGGCCGATTTAACCCCTGAGGGTTCCTGCCGTATCTGTCTTGTTGAAGTAGAAGGGGCACGCGGCCTGGTCACTGCTTGCACTTATCCGGTATCTGAAGGAATGGTTGTACGCACAAGCTCTATAGCAATTTTCGAAGCACGTAAAAGTGTGGTAGAACTAATCCTTGCCAATCATCCCCAGGATTGTCTTTTCTGCAAACGCAACCTGGATTGTGAATTGCAATCCCTGGCCACTCAGCTTGGTGTTAAAGAAATACGCTTTCAGGGAGACATCCGCCAGTCTGCCATTGATGACAGTAACCCATTTATCATTAGGGATAACAACAAGTGTATTCTATGTGGACGCTGTGTACGCGTCTGCCAGGAAGTACAGTGCTGTAATGTTCTTGACTGGACAGACCGCGGCTTTACTTCAAAAATAGCTCCGGCATTTGATGATCCGATGGTCAAAACCGATTGTTTCTTCTGCGGCACCTGCGTGTCGGCTTGCCCTGTTGGCGCTTTGCTTGAAAAACCAATGTTCAATGAAGGAGTACCGGACAAAAAGGTCAAAACAACCTGCCCCTTCTGTGGCGTAGGCTGTAATTATGACCTCAATGTCAGAGAAGGTAAAGTAATTGGTGTTACCTCTAACCTGACCAGTGTGGTTAACGGACGGCTTACTTGTGTAAAAGGCCGCTTTGGCATCGACTATATCCATAGTCCGGAGCGTTTGACCACTCCGCTAATAAAGAAAAATGGTGAATTTGTGGCAGCATCATGGGATGAAGCCCTGAACCTGATTACGACAAAATTTAATGAAATTAAAAATACTCACGGCAGTGATGCCTTGGCGGCAATCAGTTCGGCCCGCTGTGTTAACGAGGATAACTATATTATGCAGAAATTTATGCGGGCAGTAATCGGCACGAATAATGTTGATCACTGTGCCCGTACCTGCCACGCGCCCACAGTAGCGGGGCTGGCCGCTTCATTCGGTTCCGGGGCGATGACCAATTCAATTGGTGAGGTTTCCGACTCTAAAGTAATCTTCTTAATCGGCGGTAACCCCACAGAGGCACATCCGGTGATTGCAGCCAAAATGCGTCAGGCCCTCCGCAAAGGTGCAAAACTAATTGTTGCCGACCCGCGAAAAATAGAACTCGCCGGTAAAGCCGATGTATTTATGCAGCTCAGACCTGGTACCGACATAGCCCTTATTAACGGATTAATGCATATTATTCTCAAGTCAGGCTGGCATGACCAGGAATTTATTAAGTCCAGTACTGTCGACTTTGATTTAGTGGCTGCCATCGTGGAAAAGTACACTCCGGAACATGTCAAGAGCATAACCGGGGTTCCGGAGCATTTACTAAGAGAAGCTGCCAGAATCTATGCAACTGCAGAACGGGCCTCAATATTCTATACCTTGGGTATTACTGAACATACCTGCGGTACTGATAACGTTATGAGCCTTGCCAATCTGGCCATGCTAACAGGTAATGTCGGCAAACTTAATTCAGGCGTAAACCCGATGCGCGGTCAGAATAACGTACAGGGCTCCTGCGATATGGGCGCATTGCCTAATGTTTATTCCGGTTATCAGAAGGTTAATGACCCGCAGACACATGAAAAATTTGAAAAAGCCTGGGGAGCTAAGCTGTCAGACAAGATTGGACTGATGCTGCCTGACATGATTGATGCTGCTGTTGAGGGTACATTAAAGGCCATGTATGTTATGGGAGAAGATCCGGTGCTGACAGATGGCGATGCCAATCATGTGCGCAAAGGCTTTGCAAACCTTGAATTTTTGGTAGTGCAAAATCTATTCATGACTGAGACCGGCAAATTAGCTGATGTCATCCTCCCAGGTGCCTCTTTTGCCGAAAAGGATGGCACATTCACCAATTGTGAACGTCGTGTGCAACGTGTTCGCAAAGCTATAGAGCCAATTGGCACTAGTCTCCCCGACTGGCAAATTATCCGCGACCTGTCAACCAAAATGGGCTATCCGATGTCCTACAACAATTCCAGTGAGATTATGGATGAAATGGCCTCCTTAAGCCCAATGTTTGCCGGTCTCTCTTTTGAGCGCATTGACGAAAATGGCTTGCAATGGCCGGTACCGAACAAGGAACATCCTGGCAGCCAATACCTTCACAAGGATGGTAAGTTTACCTGCGGCGCCGGTGTATTTAAAGCCATTGAACATCAACCCCCCGGCGAAGAACCTGATGCCGAATATCCCTTCGTCCTTACCACTGGCCGTATTCTGTATCATTATAATATTACGACAGCAGGAAAATCCAAACAGCTAACTGAGTTCCGCCCTGAAGAACAGGTTATGATCCACCCTGATGATGCTAAACGCCTGGGCATTAAAAATCAGGATATGATTGAGGTTGCTTCCCGCAGGGGCTCAGTACAAGCCAAAGCCTGGGTAACCGCTGATGTATTGCCAGGCGGAATCTGGATGTCCTTCCATTTTGTCAACGCTCCGACCAACCAGGTCACCAGCGGCTTCTATGACAAAGTAACCAAAACATATGAGTATAAAGTATGTGCCGTAAAAGTTGCCAAAGCTGCTGTAAGCTGATAAAAACCACCATTACTGGCATTAGCCGTAATGGTGGTTTTTCTTTAAGTGGACTGCGCCGCTATAACTACATGCCATCTCTTTCGTCATTGCCGGGACGGTGCTGACTCTTATCTTCGTCGGTGCGTTTTGCAGCAGGATAAGCTAAGAGTTCCAGGGGACTCCGATGCTGCATGGTTGCTTGGTCCAGAACTTTGAAGCTATATCCCATGACGACACCGAATATCGTTGACGTAATGTAATTCGAAAGCGCCGTGTTAAATGGCGCTGGCACCGTTCCTGGGGTTTGAAATAGTGCAGTTAATAAATAGATTACAAAGTAAGGCGTGGTTCCCAGCATCCAACCCTTGAAAAGAATCTTACGGCTAGTGACCCATACAAGGAAATAAGCGAACACGGAACCGACAGCACCGCACCAGCCAATGTGAATAAAGACAGAAAACATATGTTCTCCAAAACTAAACGGTGGCACATGACCAAAGATAAGGATTGCAGCCCAATCTGATAACCGCAAGGTAGTGAATCCCAAAAAGTATGAAAGATGGCTTAATACACTTGACACAACCCCGCCAATAACTCCAGCCACAAAGCCTCGATACAACCTGTCCTCCACCATTTGCCGCCCCCATAATTGTAGTAGCCTTAGTATGCTTATGGGACGATTACCCTATGCAGCATATCAAAATTGGCGCGCAAGAAGTTTCCAATTTATGCTTGTGGAAAAGTGTTTTTTAGCTAACCGGGCAATGACTCCAGAAGTCAGGTTGGCCTCCATTTCGATCGACCGAAAAAACGATTATAGTCGTCATAAAGAAAAATTAAAAATCCGCTGTTATCCCGGTGATTATGGGAACAGCGGATTTTATTTATCTAAGTAGCTAGACCCCTTCTACCAATTCAACATAACCCGTGGCAGCCTCTCCCTCCTACAACAAATTCTTCACTCGCTAAACCTGCTATCAATCAAATCCACCAGGCTGTCCACCGCCTGCCGCTCATCCGGACCTGTGGCTGTAACGGTCACGCTGGTGCCTTGGCTGATTCCCAGGGACAATAGTTTCAATATCGACTTGGCATCTACTTTGCCTTTTCCGGTTTCAATAGTAATCCGGGACTGAAACCTGCCGGCTAGTTGCGTAAACAACGCCGCCGGCCGGGCGTGAAGCCCGGTGTTATTATGAACCACTGTATTCTTGGCGTACATTGGAAGCCTCCTAATTCAAAACAGTCCAAGTTCTTTGAGAATATTTGCGGAATACTGGGTAATTTCTTCCGGAGTCTCCAGCAGCAAGGCCTCCCGCGCAATCGCTTTGGCCTGTTCATATGATACACTGCGAATAATTTTTTTAGCGGTCAGCATGGCGGAAGTGCTCATGCTGAATTCCTCCAGTCCCAGCCCTAATAAGATAATAATCGCCAGAGGGTCGCCGGCCATTTCGCCGCACATACCGGCAATTATGCCATGCTCTTGAGCAACCCGGACAATATTCGCCACCAAATGTAATACAGCCGGATGCAGGGGTTGATACAGCGCGCTGATTTTCTCGTTTACCCGGTCTACAGCCAGGGTATATTGGCAGAGATCATTGGTGCCAATACTGAAGAAGTCCACTTCCCTGGCAATATGATCAGCGGTAATGGCAGCGGAAGGAACTTCCACCATGATCCCCACTTTTAAATTCTCATCAAAGCTTTTGCCTTCGGCCCGCAGTTGGGCTTTGACTTCCTCCAGGATGGCCTTGGCTGCCCGTACTTCACCGATTCCCGAGATCATCGGGAACATTATCCATACTTTCCCATAGGCACTAGCCCGTAAAATAGCCCGCAACTGCGTTTTGAAAATATCCGGCCGGGCAAGGCAAATGCGAATAGCCCGCCAACCGAGAAAGGGGTTCATTTCCGCCGGAAGTTCAAAGCTTTTGACAGTTTTGTCCCCGCCGATATCCAAAGTGCGGATAATGACAGGCAAATCCCTGAATTTTTCCGCTACAGTCCGGTAAGCGGCAAACTGAGTCTCCTCATCAGGCAATTGTTCGTGCTCCATATATAAAAATTCGGTCCGGTACAAGCCCACTCCCCGGGCGCCTCGCTTCATGGCGGCATCAACATCCGGGGGAGCGCCGATATTAGCCATGATCTCCACTTGCCTGCCATCTGTGGTAACTGCCGGTAAGCTGGCTAAATCCTCTAACTGCTGCTGATAAGCCAGATAGTCGGCTAACTTTTGCCGGTATTCATCAACGATGTCTGGCGACGGATTAACAAAGACCCTGCCTGCCGAGCCGTCGACAATGAGAAAATCGCCGTCCTTCACCAAGTCCGTACTGTGGGCCACACCCATGACCGCTGGAATCTCCAGCGTTCTGGCCAGAATGGCGGCATGAGAAGTCCTGCCGCCGGTATTTACCACAAAGCCTTTCACATAATCTTTGTCCAGGCTAATGGTATCTGACGGTGTTAAATCATCGGCAATTACAATTGCTTCACCACGCAGGTGATCCAATCCCTGGGGCGCCTCCCCCACTATGTTCCGCACCAGCCGCTCTCCCACATCACGAATGTCGGCAAACCGTTCCCGCATGTAGGGGTCATCCATGTTGGAAAACAGCGTCACATATTGGCTGATAATACGCTGGGCAGCCCACGCCGCTGTGATATGCTCACTATCCATCAGTTCTTCAATCTCACGGACCAGCGCCGGGTCTTCCACTATTCCCAGGTGAGCATCAAACACCTGCGCCTCTTTTTCCCCCGCTTTAACATAGGCCTTTTCCCGGATGTACCGGATTTGCTTGGCAGCCAGGACAATACCGGCAGCCAGTTTTTTCTTTTCGGCACCGATCCGGTCTCCGGGAATAGTCGACTGGTCGAGGGTTAGCTCTGCCGGAACATGCACATAGGCTGTCCCCATGGCAATACCTGGCGAACCGGAAATACCTGTGTAAATCACACTATCCCCCCTTTACTCTTAAGGGTGTTTACGCTCTGTACATACTTAGCCGGCAGTGCTGCAAATAGGTGCTGCCAGAATATACTTGTGAATGGCATGAGCAACTCCGTCTGCATCATTAGACAAAGTAACATGCATAGCGGCCTGTTGCACCGCTGCCGGCGCATTGGCCACTGCAATGGATAAACCGGCCACTTCCAGCATGCTGATATCATTGTAATGATCGCCGAATACGGCCGTCTTGGCAAGATTAATATTCAGTCGCTTGGCCAAAAACGCCAGAGCCGCGCCCTTGGAAATATCTTTTGCCATAATATCCAGCGCCTTGCTTTCCGATGAAACCATAGTTACTTCGGCAGTTCGATAAATCTCCTGCAGGCCTGCAATCTGCTGCTCCTCCAGATTCCCGAGAAAAAACTTTATTACTTTTCCCAAAGGTACATCCTCCGGCTCTGCCATTTCTCTCATGGGTATGCGAAACGCAGGCCGCACTTTTGCATTGTACTGCCGGAAAAAGTGAATCCGCTCGCTGTCTTTACGGAAATATAAACAATCAGCGGTATAGGCGACGACATCGTATTTTTTCTCCAGACAATACCCGGCAATAGCACCGGCGGTTACCGCCGGCAGATGTTTGCTAAAAAGCACCTCACCGGTGGAATTCTGGCGAATCATGCCCCCGTTGCAAGAAATTACCGGGCCGGACAGGCCGAGGCGCTCAACCAGATCTTTGACAAAAAGATCACTGCGTCCTGTAGCCAGAATTACCCGTATATTTCTTTCCCTAAGCTGGCCTATTGCCTGAATTGTTGCAGCGTTCAAATCACGTGCGGAAGTAAGCAATGTACCGTCTATGTCGCAAACGCAGCATTCAATATCCATCTAAGGCCACCCTCTTCACTTAATAATATTGTATACCTGCGCCAGCGCAGTCTCATCACCGACATTACCGGGGAAAATGACATAGGCCATCTGAGGCCACTTACTCTCCTGACCTGCTGCCAAAACTGGAATACTGGGCAACACTTGCCCCAGTACCCTGCCTTTTTTTATTCCCAGGCCGCTCACGGCAATGTCATGTGAGGTTATGCCCCCTTTGGCAATGATGCACCCCGGGCGCACCGACAGGGATCTTACGATTTGTGACAAGGCAGCCGATACTTCTTTAAATATGCGGAGGTTGGCCTCCTTGTTATCATCCGCGTGGGTTACCAACCCCCGGGAGGTATATACAACCGGATTCTTCCCTGCCTTCATCTGCTGTTCTATGCTGCAGACAATGTCATGTATCGTCTTTTCTTTGTTCTGAGGACTTTGCAAGAGCTCATTTACATTGATTTCGATCGGAAAGATGCCTTCACAGTGCAGTAATTGCGCCAGCTGCGCAGTAGTCTTGCGGACATAGGAGCCAACGATGGTTAAAACCGGACGCTGTTCTCCTGCCGCCAACTGCTCAAAATCATGTTTTGTCAGCAAGGCCTTATCCTCGATATTGCCGTAGGCTTTTACAAAAGAAGCCGCCGTCCTGAATAGAAACCGCTTGCCTGCAGCCTCGGCTGTTTTCAGGGCAATAATAAACATCCTAAGATCATCATAACACAGTGCATTCACGATGATTTTAGCAAAATCCCGGGCAGCCCGCAGTTTTTGGGTAATCGCCTGCAGATTACCGCTCCGGATACTCTCCAGGTCAATAGATATTACCTGTTCGTGAGAAAAGGCGCCCTGAGTCTTTTCTTCAATATAATATTTTAGATCTGAACTGTGGAAGCCAAAGATACTGTCTTTGGCAAACTCCGTTTCTCCTGCCGGAATAAACCGCTTCCCCTCCCGGACATAATGGATGTCACGGCAGGTAACTCGCCCGGCCTCTGAAAAGAAGGGGATCAAGATTTCCCCATGGATTTGTTTCCCGGTCTTTCTTTCATAAACGTCGCGCAGGACAGCAGTCTCCAGCGGGTAATAGCCCCGCAAAGTAGAGTCACTGCGGCTAATGACCGCAAAATCAAGGCCGGTTCCTTGAGCTGCGTCTATAAGATTAACCATAATTTCTGCATTGATTGCCTGGGCTTCCCCAGGGGAAAATGCCCGGGAATTAGTCTGAATAAAAAAGAGCCGCTCTGTGCTGAAAGCCGTACGCACTATATCCCTGGTCCATTGCATATATACACTGACATCATGCACTGTTTGTATACCTGTGGGATCATCATCCAAAACAATGATTACCTTTTTATCCTGGCCGACACTTTTTTGGTATTCGGCTGTGATGTCCAGGTTGTTTGCAAACGGTGGCGCTTGAAACAGGTTATTGCCAGCCGTACACTCTGTGTCAAACAATATTTCCACCCCGTTTTTCCTATATGGTTGCCTGCTATGAGCCTGCTAGAACCCGGGCTTATTTTTTTGCATTATTTCTTCCGGGCGAATATTGTCTACCTGACCGTAGAAGAAGATGATATCAACATACCCGCCGGCTTCGTATTCAAATACATGCCACTCCAGTTCAGTGAAATGCAAAATCATGCCAGGCTGCAAGACCGCTTTATTCTCCAGTTTGTCCGCCGCGCTGCCATAGCGCACCCAGCCGGCCTTGCTGTCCACAACATAGATGGTTTCTTCCGCATGGTTGTGGGGTGCCATAGGCCCGCTTTCCCGGGAATAATGTGCAAAACCCATTGTCATTTTGTCACTGCCAATTACGCCGTCCCGGCCTACGGCCTTTTGAATTACGCGACCCGGCAGGACTTCCCGCGCCAATTGACTCCGCTTAACAATATCCATACTATTACCTCACTTACTGCTCACTTGTTTTTCGCTGCTTTCCCAAAGCAAGGAACTGCTCTACGCCCGGCCTGCCGAACCAAACAGCCGCATATAATACTGCAGCTTTTCTTTAAATGCATTTTCGATGATTTCTTGCAATTCAATTAAAATCGCCTTGGGCTTTTCCTGTATCGTCTTGACTAATTGCTCATAGCTTGCCGAATGCAGGTCGGTATACAAATTAACTTTATTGATGCCGTATTCCACCGCCTTTTGCAAATTCTCATCACCCGTACCGGAGCCGCCATGCAGCACCAGCGGCATTTGCAACGTTGCCTTTAGCTCTTTCAACCGGTCAAAGTCAATCTTAGGGACACCCTTGTAAACGCCATGAGCTGTTCCCACTGCGACAGCCAGGGCATCCACCCCGGTTACGGCAACAAAATGCTGTGCTTCCTGCGGATCAGTGTAATATTTGGAGTAATCTTTTATCGAATATTTGCTGCCGACCCCCACATGCCCGATTTCCGCTTCCACAGTAATGTTTAACGGCCTGGCCAGCTTTACCACCTCTTGGGTTCTGGCGATATTTTCGTCGTTAGGATAAACAGAAGCATCAATCATAACCGAGTTGAACC
>JAQSXM010000104.1 GCA_029256645.1 Sporomusa sp.
GAGTTTAGTAGCCTGTTAGACTTCTTATATGTGTGCAATAAATTGATGATGCTCATCAATAAAGTCCGGAGGTAATTGACCGATAATTGCCAAATGTATAAAAAAAGAAAATTTTAAAAGTTGGGTCTATTTTTAAAATGGACATGGTGAAAAAGAGGTCTTTGGGCACCTATTACCTTGGTAAGAGAGGCTGGCGAATAATAATAGGTTAAGCAGACCGGATTTTGCAGAATAGTTGAAGGATTTTAACTATACAGTGAATAAGTATAGGAGTATCTATCTGCAGAATATGTTTGCAGGCGGAGGCCAACAACCTCTCTGACTACAAATATTTAGAAGCGTTATATTTGGAATAAGGTATGAGGGATTACAATGACCACAGATATTATTAATAAAATAAGAAACGTGTTTCAATTAGATATTATTGGTGATCAATACTATGACTGGGGTGAGCAGCACTGGCTGCAATTAGACCCGGACAACCAGGAAACACAACCGATCGTGTCAGTTGCGACAGTATACCCTGGAGAAAAACAGCTGCCCCATGTACACTCAGGTTACATTGAAATTATAATTGGACTTGAAGGCCTGACCACTCACTGGTGTAATAACCGGGAAATTAAGCTGGATAAGGGGAAGATCGGGTACATCAGCGACGGAGGCAATCATCGACATATTAATGACTCTGCTACACCAGCCTCTTTTATAAGTATAGTATATTCAACGATCCCTAAGCCGCTGAAGGAATTATCCACTGGTGCGGATATTGAACTTACGGAAATGGCGAAGGTGATTAACCTTGACGCAATTGCTGAAAAATTTGCGCAAACGGTAAATATGACAGTTACACTCATTGATGTGTCAGGGAATTTCCTGACAGAAAAGAAAAGTCTACCGGAATTATGCTTACTTTGCATCCGGGAGAGGAGTGGCAATTGCGTTTTAAGTAGTGTGTCCCAGCGCGAGCCTTATTCGGAGAATAAAATATCCCGTTGTAAATTTGGGGTATCGGCAATCCAAAGCCCTGTTGTTGTAAATGGCAGGGTATTGGGGTATCTAGGCTGCGGCTATGGCCGAATGTCTACAATTATTCCCAAAGCAGAGTTAATGGCGTTAGATAAATTGACGGCATCAAAGGCGCAGGCGGCGTACCTGAACCTTAATTTTATGACCCGGAATCAATTGATCTCTGTAGCTGAAACGTTGTCATTGGTTAGCGCCTCGCTTGTGCAGTTAATGGACAATTCACTAAAGGAAAAAGAGTTGAGCAGTTACCGGGTTAGTTTATCAGAGGAGCGGGAGATGCAGGCGCGGCTGCATAATTCCTTGAGTCAGGCGCGGCTTAAATTCTTAGAATCGCAAGTAAATCCTCATTTTCTATTTAATACACTCAATACCATCGCCCAACAGGCCGAGATGGACGGTGCCTCCATCCTGGCATCATTGACTTATTCACTCTCTAATTTGCTGCGTTTAAGTCTGGGAAAAGCAGAGTCGTTAGTTACGCTGGAAGAAGAATTAAGCTATATCAAAGATTACCTGTTTATTCAGCAAACCAGATTCCCGGATAAATTTGATGTTGCGATTGAGGTTGATCCGGATATTCTGACTGTTAAGATTCCCTTTATGACAGTAATGGTTTTAATAGAGAATTCAATATTGCATGGCTTTAGAAATGTTCGCCAGCAAGGCCGGTTATCTGTTCGCGGGTATAAACAGGGGGCGGCAGGGGTTATTGAGGTACATGACAATGGCTGTGGTATACCAGATCCTATTGCAGCGGCAGTGCGGGAATTGCCTCATGCTGATTATGATCCACCCAGTCTAAAGGGGATTGGGATTAAGAATATTTTCTTGCGATTAAAACACTATTACGGAGACACGTTTGATTTAATACTGACCCAGAGGGAGGAAGGCGGGACTTTAGCCCGTATTACCTTGCCGCTTTAGCTTTGTTTCCGACTCTAATTGAGAGGGGGAGAACAAAATGTATAAGATGATTATTGCTGACGATGAGCCTGCAGTACGCCAATATCTCAGTTATATTGTCAAGCAGCATAACCTGCCTTTTTTCATTTGCGGGGAGGCGGAGGACGGTGAGCAGGCTGTCCACATGACCGATCTGTATAAGCCGGAATTTGTCATTTTGGATATTAACATGCCGTTTATAAACGGTCTTGATGCTGCCAAAATGATTAGGGAAAAGTATCGCGATACAGTTATTTACATCCTGACTGCCTATAGTCACTTTGATTATGCTCATCAGGCGGTTCAAGCCCAGGTAGCCAGTTATCTGCTAAAGCCAATAAAGCCGGCCGAATTGGCGGAAACACTAAAAAAAGGCATCGCTAACGTGCTGAGTCAGCGAATGGCAGCTCAACGCATCCAGCGTATGGAATGGCAAATTGCCAAAGACAGACCTGTTGTCACCAAACAGAGATTATTTGAGTTATTAAAAAGCGATAGCGATAACCCCAATGCACTAAGATTGCTGCAGGGTATCGCTAAAAAGGAAAAATTCTGTCCGGCAGCAGTTATCTCTGCTTCGTATTGGCCAACAGCAAAAATACCGGTGAGAGACGGGCTGGAAAAACGCCTGAAACGGGAAAGTGATGTCCGGTTTGGGGAGTGCGCAATTGTAACCTCTTTTAGCCAGGAAATTGTGATCATCTTTGATCATTGGGATTATAACTTACGCTGTGAGCTGCAATCTCAATTAGAAGAGTGGGAGCGAACGTATAACATTACGTTCTGTGCTGGTATAAGTCTGGTTGTTAGCCCGTCTCAAATTGGCCGGGACTACCGGAATGCCACAAAAAAGCGGGAAGTAGGGTTGTTTTGGCAGCAACAGGGGCTTTTAGTTGTTGACAATACAGTGGATGGACGTACAGAGATAGATTGTGAGGCCATTCAAAAACAATTACGGGATTGTTTAATGGAACGCCAGGCCGGTCAGGCTAAAGCAATCCTGCGGCAGTTTTTGGCTGAAGCTATGCATAAGGTGTGCCAGCCGGAATATATCTATGCTGCCATTATAAAAATTGCCAATAATCTTGTTGCCAAATATGCCGAATATATTATCTCTGCAGAGGAAGCCAAGCAGACTCGGCAGAATTTTATCAGTCAACTAAATCAAACATCTTCAATCGGTGAACTAGAACAGTGTTTGTATGACCTAATTGATAAATTAGAAAGCAATACTTGCTCTTCTGAGCAGAACCAGGCTGAACAGTCCGTAAAATGGGCGATTGAGTATATAAATAATAATTATCATAAGGATCTTACACTGGAGCAATTTGCCGATAAACTGTTCATGAGTACAGGCTATTTCTGCCGGAGCTTCAAAAAGTATGCCGGGGAAGGGTATGCAGCCTATTTAACTAATGTTAGATTGAAAAAAGCCAAGGAGAGATTAATGAGCGGTAAGTATACGGTTGCAGAGGTTGCCCGTATGGTAGGATTTCGCGATGCCAGCTATTTCAGCAGTGTTTTTAAGAAACATTATAATCAATCACCCAGTAATCTGGCGGCAGCGGCAACACGGCAGAGTTCCTGACGCAACGTAATTTTACATGAGAAAATGGATGGAGGGTACCAGATGTTTAAAGGAATACTTTCGCCAGTTGTTACGATTCTTGATGAGAACGGAAAACTTGATTTTGCCGGTAATAAAATAGTCATTAACCGGTTAATTGAGCATGGTATTAACGGACTGCTTTTTCTTGGCAGTATTGGTGAGTTTTTTGCTCTTTCCAAAGCCGAAAAACAGCAATTTATTAGCTTTGTGGTAAAAACAGTGGATAAAAGGGTTCCTGTACTTATTGGTACAGGGGGAACAGTCCAGGATGAGGTAATTGAGCTTACCCGGTTTGCCGAGCAAGCAGGTGCAGATGCGGCGGTTGTTATTTCACCTTACTATTTTAAACTTGACCAGGAAACTATTTATCGTTATTACGCAGGTGTGGCCCAAAGCACAGCATTGCCGATTATGCTCTATAATTTCCCGGACCGGACTGCGGTTGACCTGGGGCCAGAGCTTGTTCTGCGTTTAGCCAGGGAGTTCAAACATATTGTCGCTATCAAAGATACTGTTGATAACATCAGCCATACCAGGAAACTAATCCAGGCAGTGAAGGCCGAGAGACCTGATTTCTCAGTACTTTCAGGGTTTGATGAATATCTGATACCTAATCTAATGGCAGGTGGCGATGGTATTCTTGGGGGCTTAACCAATGTCATTCCGCATGTTTTTTCAGACCTGATGCAAGCTTACGCCAAGAAGGATCTGGCAAGGGTCGAGGCAGCGCAAGACAAAATATCTATTCTGATGAATCTATATGATGTATCACAGCCCTTTGTAGCTGCCATTAAAGGTGCTGTTGCTCAGATGGGGGTGCCGATTACACCTGGGGTTAAAGCACCGGCGTCGGCTTTAACGAGCCGGCAGTTGCAGGAGATCCGGGAACTATTAATACAGGCAGATGTATTAGACAGTTTATAGATGAAGCGGTCACTTAGTGTTGCTCTGGTTAAAAGCCACAATGAAAAATACAAACAGCGTTTGATAATATCAAACAAAGAGGTGTTTCTGTGACTGGACAAGCTGGTGAGGGCAGCGGGAGAAGTATTCAATCAGTATTTCGCTCACTTAAGATTTTGGAATATGTTGCAGGCCAGCGGAGCCCTGCTGGCCTGACTGAAATAAGTAAAGGGATTGGGATCCATAAAAGTACGGCCCACGGCCTGATTGCCACCATGGAAAAGTGTGGTTTTATGCAGCAGGATCCTAACACAGGCAAATACTCCCTGGGAATTAAGGTTTTTGAGATGGGGCAAGCCTATATATCCAATCTTGATTTACGTGAGCTTGCATTACCCTATCTGAAAGAACTGTCACTTACCTATCAGGAAACCGCACATCTTGCAATACTTTCTGCAGAAGAGGTTGTATATATTGATAAGGTAGATGGCTCCCGTTCCATTGGGATAAGGTCTCAGGTTGGTGGCCGCAATCCTGCTCACTGCACCGGTGTTGGTAAAGTACTGCTGTCCGGTCTGGATGAACGACAAATCAAAAAAATGTATCTTGATAAAACCCTGCGCAAGTACACCCGGAACACAGTGTCAGATTTGTCAGGGCTGCTTAGACAAATTTGTCAGGTACGTAAGCAGGGGTATGCAATTGACCTTGAGGAGTTTGAACTGGACTTACGTTGTATCGCAGCGCCAATAAAGGATAGTACAGGGGCAGTACTCGCTGCGGTCAGTATTTCCGGACCGTCGAATCGATTACTGGATGCTAAAATGTCTGATACCGCAAGCCATGTAATAGAGACTGCAATGAAGATATCAATTCGGCTGGGTTATAAGCAGTAATGTAGAACCGGAAAAATGGGGAGGGGCAGGGTATATGGGAAATCGGAGCAGTAGCATTTTGGGCAAGCCGGAATGGAGCTTTAACCGGAGTGTATTTAAATCAGTTGGTTTTTCTGATGATGATCTACATAGACCGGTCATTGGAATTGCAAACTCATGGAATGAATTGGTGCCCGGTCATGCCAATCTGCGTCAGGTTGCCGAGCATGTGCGTAAGGGGATATACAGAGCCGGCGGTACTGTAGCTGAATTTGGCGTTATTGGCGCGTGTGACGGCACAGCCCAGGGGCATGCCGGGATGCATTACATTTTACCCTCGCGGGATCTAATCGCCAACGATATTGAGGTAATGGTTGAGGCGCACCGGTTGGATGGTATTGTCCTGCTTGGCTCTTGTGACAAGATTGTTCCTGGGATGCTGATGGCTGCCGCACGGCTTAGAATCCCAGCTATCTTCCTGCCAGGCGGGCCAATGCTGGGTGGCGTTAAATTTGACGGGCGCAAATCTGATTTAACGACAATGTCAGAAGCGCTGGGCATGCTCAAGAGCGAAAAAATTACTGAAACAGCTTATGAACAGTTGGAGGAGCTTTGTGGTCCAACCTGTGGCTCGTGCGCCTTTTACGGGACTGCCAATACCATGTGTTGTATGGCGGAAGCCCTGGGGTTGTCCCTGCCGGGAGCGGCGCTTGTGCCTGCGGTCTATGCCGACAGATTAAGGCTGGGAGAAGAGACCGGCAAAGCGATTGTCGCTTTGGTTACCAATGGGATAAGTGCCGACAACATTATAACCTATCAGTCACTGGAGAACGCTATCAGGGTTTTAATGGCTACCGGTGGTTCGACCAACGCTGTTTTACACCTCTCGGCGGTTGCCGCCGAGCTGGACATAACGGCCGAAACCATGATGAACGCTTATGATAAGCTCAGTCAGTCTACCCCCCAGATTGCCAAAGTAAATCCTGCGTCCCAGTATGACATGGAGGATTTTCACAGGGCCGGAGGAATTCCCCGGGTAATGCAGGAAATCGGTGCTCTACTTAATAAAGGGTGCATTACTGTGACCGGTAAGACGGTAGAACAGAACCTTGAGGGCTACAGGTTTAAGTATCCGCATGATGATAACGTCATAAGCACGCTGGCTCAGCCGTTTAGTCAACAAAAGGGGTTAGCTATCCTGCGGGGCAATCTTGCCCCTGATACGGCAGTAACCAAGCCTGCGGCAATTGCCCCTGAGATGCATGTATTTACAGGAAATGCCAGGGTATTTGACTGTGAGGAAGCAGCCGAAGAGGCCATACTGAACGGACGTATCAAAGAAGGCGATGTTGTTGTTATCCGCTATGAAGGACCTAAAGGCGGACCGGGTATGCGCGAAATGTATAAGGCAATGAAATATCTCTATGGCATGGGCTTAGCGAAAAAAACAGCCTTAATTACTGACGGGCGTTTCTCGGGTACAAACAATGGCTGTTTTGTGGGACATATCTCACCCGAGGCGGCTGAGGGCGGACCCTTGGCCGTTGTCCGGGACGGTGACAGAATTACTATCGATATTCCCCGGGGATTATTGCAATTGCACCTTTCCGATCAGGAGATTAGTACAAGGCTGGAATCCTGGCAAAGACCACAGCCTAAATTTACCCGTGGCTATTTAGGCCTATACTCCAAGCTGGCAAGCTCTGCCGCCAAAGGCGCGGTAATAACGTTGTAATGGGGGCAGATAAAATCGCATTGATTGCTCCCAACAAAGACTTTACGTTACGGGCTTTGGAGTTATTTAGTGAATGGGGTGAGAAAATCCATGTGGCGATGGCCTCTAAAGACGATGTTATTGGCATTGCCCAGCAACTTGCTGTGCGGGGGGCAGATGCTCTTATTTGTTATGCACCCTTTGCTGAGACAATAAAAACAACGGTTTGTATCCCAACCGTTTCTCTCCGGCCAAGTTTAACGGATATTTTGCAGAGTCTGCAAGCGGTACAGGTGTGGTTGACAGAAACCAGGAATGACTTCGCCAGTGCTGACCCGATCGTAGGGTTAAGCGGAGATTCCATTTTCAATGATGCAGTTATGATTGCCGGTATTCTGGGGATTAGGACTAAGGTTTTATCTCAAAGCGGGAATGAAGATTTGTCAGGGGTAACAGCAGTGCTTAAAGAATATCCCGATATTGCGGATAATGAAGCTAGGCATCCGGAATTTCTCAATAGCAACATTCCCTGTTTTCCGGTTACAATCGGCAGAGGAGCCTTGCTGAATTCTGTGCGGTATGCCCAGGAACTGCTTTTTGCAGGTCGCGGAAACCGCGTAGAATTGGAGCAGTTTAAAGCTATTATGGAGTTTACCGGTGAAGGTATAGTGGCTGTTGACTGTCAGAAACGGATCACTTACATTAACCATATGGCTGAAAGGCTATTCAAAAAAAGCAAAGAACAGGTTGCAGGTTATCTTGCAGCTACCGTTTTTTTAGATATTAATCTTGATGATACCCTGCGATATGGTCAATTAAGAAATGCAGCCTTCACTGATGAGGCGGAACATACTTTTACCTGCCGGATCGTTCCGATGATTATCGGCGGGCAGACAATTGGCGCGGTTTTAATAATCGCAGAGTCCCCTTTCAACTATAAAGAAAAGAATAAAGCTGGCAGAGATGCTGTTGAGCGGGGATATAAGGCGACCTATCACTTTGATGATTTTATTACGGTTAATCCAGCCATGCAAGCAGCCTTGGAAGCCGCGAAAAGTTACGCCGGTGTGGATTCAACAATTTTGATTAACGGTGATACCGGGACTGGCAAGGAGATTATTGCCCAAAGCATCCATAATTATAGTCAGCGCTGCCAGGGCCCCTTTATTGCTGTTAATTGTGCGGCCTTGCCGGAGAGTCTGTTGGAAAGCGAGCTTTTTGGTTACGAATACGGTGCCTTTACCGGTGCGCGAAAAAATGGTAAAAAAGGTTTTTTTGAGCAGGCCGATCAAGGCACCATCTTTCTTGATGAGATTGGTGATATATCATTGAGTATGCAGGCCAGGTTATTAAGGGTTATTCAGCAGCGTGAGATTATGCGGATCGGCGGGGATAAGGTAATCCCTGTAGATGTTGGTATTATTACAGCAACTCATAGAAATTTGTCTGAACTCATCGAAAAAGGACTGTTTCGCAGAGATCTTTATCACCGGTTAAGTATTTTGCAGTTAAAATTACTGCCCTTGTCTGCCAGACAAGAAGATATACCCTGTTTAGTTGAAGCTATCAGTAAGAAACTTTCGGAGAAATTAGGTAAGCTGCCGCTGCAGTTCAGTGTGGCAGCAATGGGGGTTTTGTCCTGCTACCACTGGCCGGGCAATGTGCGGGAGTTAGAGGGCGTCGTTGAACGGCTGCGTATTTTGAAGAAAGATCATATTGTGACTGCGGACGAAGTACGGCAGGTTCTGGATGTTAGCTGTGACCCACGGGAACGGGACAAGGGGATTATTATGGTGCCTAAAGGGACTATGGAAGAGATTGAAAAGGCCATAATAATGCAGGTTTTACGGGAAACAGGCAATCACGATCAAACTGCGAAAGTTTTAGGAATTAGTACAACAACTATATGGCGAAAACTAAAATCATTTCAAAATGAAAGATTAACTTGCAATTTGAATATTTGGGATAAACCTAATTAAAGGCAGGAAATAAGCCAGGTATAATACTTAATCTATTATGCCTGGCTTTCATTTTGCAATTATACTAGTTGTATGTATAATTTAAAATAGTGAGCATATTTAGACAATGGGCTTGCATTTACTGGGGTTATAAGAATAATTAGATTTGACGCGAGAAGTTGGCATGGAAAATGCAATATAAAACTATAGAAAAGAGGATGGATACGTTCAT
>JAQSXM010000105.1 GCA_029256645.1 Sporomusa sp.
AGAACTTAAAGAAATATATCGGCAAAGAGGGATGATTATGGGAGAAGTCATTACAATAACCCCCACTACGGGGTTGGTAGGAACAGTTCATATTCCCGGGGACAAGTCAATATCACATCGCAGTGTGATGTTAGCCGGGCTTGCTGACTCTCAGGTAAAAGTAACAAACTTTCTGCATGCAGCAGACTGCTGGTCAACCATCAACTGTATGAGGGCGATGGGGGTTACTGTAGAGCAGGATGAGGAGGGGGCATTAACCATTGCCGGGAGAGGGTTTTATGGTTTGAGGGAGCCTGATGATGTACTGGATGCCGGCAACTCGGGAACTACTATCAGACTGTTAACAGGGCTATTAGGCGCTCAATCTTTTTTTAGCGTCCTGACAGGTGATGCCTCACTAAGGAAACGGCCGATGGCCCGTGTGATAACCCCCCTAACCAAAATGGGCTTAACTTTAATGGGTCGTGAGCAGTCTCGGTATGCTCCGTTAGCCATAATCCCGGCAAAACAGGTTACAGGGATCGAGTATGATATGCCTGTTGCTAGTGCCCAGGTAAAATCGGCTATTTTGCTGGCCGCCTTATATGCCGACAGCCCTACTATAATTACTGAACCCCTGCCTTCGCGTGACCATACAGAGCGAATGTTTGAAACCTTCGGCGTACCAGTCACACGCACTGGCACATCCATTACCCTTGAGCCTGTACAAAAACTTACGGCTCCGGAGTTAATTAATATCCCGGGTGACATCAGTTCGGCTGCTTTTTGGCTGGTAGCGGCATCCATTATTCCCAACAGCCGTCTAACCCTGGTTAACGTCGGTATAAACCCGACCCGTACCGGAATTCTTGATGTCCTGAAACAAATGGGGGCAGATATAACTGTCATTAATGAGCGGTGGAGTGGCCGTGAACCAGTAGCTGATATTAGTGTGGTCTCGTCCCAGCTAAAAGGTATTACCATTGGGGCCGAAATTATTCCCCGGCTAATTGACGAAATTCCGGTATTAGCTGTAGCCGCCTTGTTTGCTGAAGGGCAAACAGTGGTGCAGGGAGCAGAGGAACTTAGGGTTAAGGAGACTGACCGACTAAAGGCAGTCACCCTGGAACTAGGTAAAATGGGAGCAGATATTACTGAAACTCCCGATGGCCTGGTAATTGAGGGGCCACAGCAGCTAAAATTTGCCGCTTGCTATTCCCATCACGATCACCGTATGGCCATGGCACTGGCAATTGCAGGTATGGCAGCACAAGGGGTTGAAATTGCAGAACCGGATTGTGTGAAAATTTCGTATCCCGATTTTTTCGCTGTCTTTTCAGGGCTAAGGCAGGATTGATAGGAGGCCATTATGAAGCGCTTAATTATTGCAATTGACGGACCCGCAGGAGCAGGAAAAAGCACAGTAGCCAAACTGGCTGCCCATCAATTGGGCTATACCTATATTGATACCGGGGCTATGTATCGGGCTGTAGCTTGGCAGGTATTAAATGAGGGTGTTGAGCCTGATAATGAAACTGTCGCCAGATTGGCCTGCAATCTTGATATGAAGCTAACATATGTAAACGGTAAAACAGAGGTAGCAGTCAATGGCCAGGATATTACCGATGCTATCCGTACCCCTGAGGTTAACCGGCTTGTGTCGAAAGTAGCCCAGGTTCCGGCGCTAAGAGAGATAATGCTCCGCTTGCAGCGTAATATGGCGGTAGATGGCGGGGTGGTTATGGACGGTAGAGATATTGGCACACATGTTTTGCCCAACGCTGACATAAAGATATTCTTGACTGCATCAATTACCGAACGCGCCAAACGCCGCTGGCAGGAACTAACAGACAAAGGCTATACCATTGATTTAGCTGAATTGGAAAATGAAATTTCCGCCCGCGATAAAGCGGATTGCGAGCGGGAGATTGCCCCCTTAGTTGCAGCAGTGGATGCCTTTTTCATTGATACTACCGAATTACCTATTGACATTATTGTTGAAAAGATACTAGAGCTTTGTAAGGAGAGACAATCCTGTGTATAAATTATTATGTTTAGTACTAGGTGCTGTTTTCTCGATTTTTTTCCGCTGGAAGGTGATTGGCGCTGAAAATGTTCCGGTCACTGGTGGTGTCATTATTGCGGCAAACCATATAAGTCTTTGGGATCCGCCGGTTGTTGGCGCCGCCATACCCCGGCGGATTCATTTTATGGCTAAAGAAGAGCTGTTCGCCAACCGTTTTTTTGGTTGGCTGATTTCCAAGCTGGGAGCTTTCCCTGTCAAGCGTGGAATCGCTGACAGAACAGCAATCCGTACAGCTTTAACCTTATTGGAAAACGGCTCGGTCCTGGGATTATTTCCTGAAGGTACGCGTAGCAAAAACGGTATATTAGGCGCACCGGAGCCGGGCTTGGCTATGTTGGGTGTAAAAGCCGGAGTGCCGGTTGTACCTGCCGCAATAATTGGTACTAACAAAGTCTTTCGTGACGGTCAACTACTGCCTCAATTTAAAGTAATATTTGGTAAACCGATGATCCTTACCCGGGACAATGCCGGTAAAGACAGCCTGGACATTATGAGCGGCAAGGTTATGGAAGAAATCGGCCGTTTGCTTACAGAAGAAAACAGAGCAATAAAATAAACGGGTAGGTATTGTTATGGATAATAGTACAATTGAGATATTAGACGGTAATTTATCAATTATCTTAGTGCAGCGTATCGCCATAATCGCCGTTTTTGCTTATGTACTATCACATACTCTGGCATTTCGTCTGATATTTAAAGAAAACACTACCGGCCAGGAAAAGCTGGTGCTGATCTTTGTTTTTTCATTAATTTCGATTGGCGGTACCTATTTTGGTATACCAATAGAAGGAGCCCTGGCTAATGTCCGTGATACCGGCACCATTGTTGCCGGCCTCTTAGCCGGTCCATTAGTAGGTACGGCTACCGGACTGATTAGTGGCCTGCACCGCATTTATCTGGGTGGTTTTACAGCTGTGCAGTGTGGTGTTACCACTATGATTGGTGGTATACTGGCCGGATATATCTATATGAGAACAAAACCAAAAAGCCCGGAATGGATTACAGGCATCATCACAGGTGTCGGGGTCGTTATGCTTAGTATGGGGTTTATTTTGCTGTTTGCCAAACCTTATACTACAGCCCTCTCGCTGGTTACCCGTATCACTGTTCCAATGTCGTTGGCAAATGCAATTGGTATAGCAGTGTTTATGATTATAATACATAATGCCAGAGAACATCAGACTAAGATAGCGGCCTTGCAAACACATAAGGCACTAAATATTGCGAATGCGACTTTACCGTATTTCCGCCAGGGACTCAATCCGGCATCGGCAGAGAAAGTCGCTCTCACTATCCTAAATATGACTTCAGCTGCCGCAGTCGCGTTTACTGACCTTGAACAAGCTTTAACCCATGTTGGTCTGGGGAGTGATCACCACGCTAAAGGTAAGCAGGTGTTTACAAAGCTCACTAAATCCTGCTTGGCACAAAGCCAGGTTACTGTTGCTCAAACTCAAGCGGAAATCGGCTGCAACGTTTCGGCATGCCCGCTTAAATCGGCAATAGTAGTACCGCTATACTGCCGTGATGAGCTTGTAGGTACGTTGAAGATTTATTATGCCCGTGAGGAAGCGTTAACAGCGCTAGATATTGAATTTGCCCAAGGCCTGGGCCAGGTATTCAGTACTCAGCTTGAACTGGCAGCCTTACAACATAAGGCTGAATTGGCAGCAAAAGCTGAACTTAAAGCCCTCAGGGCCCAGATTAACCCGCACTTCTTGTTTAATGCACTAAATACTATTGTTTCGTTCTGCCGTACCAACCCGGAAAACGCTCGTAATTTGTTGATTGAACTGAGTGAATTCTTCCGGCGCAGTCTTAAGGCAGCCCGCGATTTTGTAACCCTCAAAGAAGAGCTCGAACAGGTTGAGTCCTATCTTACCCTGGAGCAGGCCCGCTTTGGCCAGAGGTTAATAATTAAGCAGGATGTTGCGTCAGACACTCTGGATATATTGATCCCAACCTTTATTCTTCAGCCCTTAGTTGAAAATGCCGTTAAGCACGGGCTTTTATCAAAAACTGACGGCGGTACTGTGGAAATCGCTGCTCAAAGAAGTGGTCAGCAAATTAAAATTTCTATAAGTGATACCGGGTTGGGCATACCACAATGTATTCAAAAACAAATCTTAGAATACGGTTATGGCAAAGGGGCGGGAGTTGGCTTAACAAATGTTAATGAACGACTCAAAGCAATATACGGGCCTAAACATGCGCTTATTATTAATAGTGTAGAAGGACAGGGAACAACAGTAATACTTCATATTCCTATTGGTATGGAGGTTATGGTTAATGGTTGACCAATTACGCCAAATAAGAGTGATCGTGGTCGATGATGAAGAACCATCCCGGAGTGAATTACGGTACTTATTAGAGCAATTTGATGATATCAAAATCATTGGCGAGTTTAACAGCGGTGAGGAAGTCAGCAGAGCATTAGTAACTCTTAATCCCCATCTCATTTTTATTGACATAGAAATGCCTGGAATAAATGGTATTCAAACAGCAGAAAAAATTAGTAAAAACAATAGCGTACCACTACTGGTTTTTGCTACTGCTCATGAAGAATTTGCAGTAAAAGCGTTTGAACTTAATGCCGTAGACTACCTATTAAAACCTTTTTCCGCCAAAAGGGTTTCCCAATGTATCGGAAAAGTCCGCAACCTGCTGAATGAAGCGATGTCGGCAACGCTAAAACTGCGTGACGCCGGGGTGATGCTTCACAGCCTGCAAAAACTCGCCATCGAGTATAACGGCAAAACCTATGTAGTTGATACTAAGAGCATCATTGCTGTGTGCTGTACAGAGGGACAACTATCGATACATTTAGCAAATAAATGTTATTACTCTAATATGTCGCTGCAGGATTTCCAGTCCCGCCTGGACGAACGATTGTTTTTCCGTACCCATCGGGCTTATCTTGTTAACCTTGAAAAGATCAGGGAGATGGTACCCTGGTTTAATGGGACATATAATCTGATTTTAGAGGGCTTTGATAGAGACGTGCCTGTTAGCCGGCAGCAAGTTTCCAAGCTGAAGAAGCTCTTTGGCCTATAAATATTTTTGTAACTATGTCAACATATTTGTGCTATTGACCAGGACGATAATGTATTTCATCCTGGTTTTTTGTCATTTCACAGGCTACATATTGCTTAGACTTTTGTGTATATTGTATTATTTGAAGTATAGAGAAAGTTTTGAGTAAAGGAGGGAAGGTAGTCAAGGTCTTTTCATTATTCATATATTTTGAAAGGGGGACTATTAATGAATTCAGTCAGTTTATTAATAATTTCTGTATGTGTTTATATTTTAGCATACCGCTATTATTCGGCATTCATTGCCGCAAAGGTTCTGGCATTAAACGATTCTAATATAACGCCGGCGTACCGTTGTAAGGATGGGCGCGAATTTGTTCCTACAAATAAATGGGTATTATTTGGTCACCATTTTGCCGCTATTGCAGGTGCTGGTCCGCTTGTAGGTCCGGTGCTGGCAGCCCAGTATGGCTGGGGTCCTGGATTTATGTGGATCCTATTGGGCTCTGTTTTTGCCGGTGCAGTGCATGATTTTATTATCCTCTTTGCCTCGATCCGTCACAATGGTCAGTCACTGGCCGTTATTGCCAGGCGGGAGGTTGGCCCCTTGACTGGTATAACCACATCACTGGCCGTGTTCTTCATTATCATCGTTGCACTTGCCGGTCTTGCTATTGTTGTGGTAAATGCCTTATTTAAAAATCCCTGGGGTCTCTACACCCTGTTTATGACCATTCCGATAGCTATTATTGTTGGTTTGTACATGTTCAAGATTGCTCCTGGTTCAATTCGTTCCGGATCTATTGCCGGTTTCATCATGGTAATGGCGGCAGTAGTTACCGGTCACTGGCTAAGCCCTGGGCAACCCTGGGCTGGTTTAGCCAGTATCTTTGATCTTACCAAACAACAGCTGTCGGTAGCGTTGCCGGTTTATGGCTTCTTTGCTGCGGTTCTGCCGGTATGGCTGCTCTTAGCTCCACGCGATTACCTTAGCTCCTACATGAAAATTGGGACTATATTAGCCCTGGCTTTGGGCATTCTCATCGTACAGCCTACTATCAACATGCCGATGACCACCCGCTTTATGGATGGTGGCGGGCCAATTATCCCCGGTCCGTGGTGGCCGTATGTATTTATTACTATTGCCTGTGGCGCTATCTCAGGCTTCCATTCACTCATTAGCTCAGGCACCACTCCTAAGATGATTGAACTTGAGTCCCAATCCCGTATGATTGCTTTTGGCGGCATGCTTACCGAAGGTTTTGTGGCTGTAATGGCGCTTATCTCAGCGGTTGTGCTTATGCCTGGCGATTATTTTGCAATCAACAGCCCGGCTGCGGTATTTGCCAAACTGGGTATACCTACCGTTGAAATAAACGAATTATCGCGGTTGGTGCAAATGGATGTTGCCCATCGACCTGGCGGCGCGGTATCTTTGGCAGTTGGTATGGCGCATATTTTCTCCAGCATCGGTGGCATGCAGCACCTCATGAGCTATTGGTATCAATTCGCTATTATGTTTGAGGCGTTATTCATTCTTACCACGATTGACGCCGGTACTCGTGTCGCCCGTTATATCCTGCAGGATATTCTCGGAACCTACCTGTATTCTCCGCTTAAACAAACAAACTGGTGGCCTGGCATTCTTTTCACAAGCTTCCTGGTTACTTATTGCTGGGGCTATCTGCTTTATAGCGGAGACGTTGCCAGCATCTGGCCGCTTTTTGGTGTGGCTAACCAGCTCTTATCCGTTATTGCGCTGGCGATTGGCACCACCATTATTCTGAAGATTGCCCCAAAGAAATCGTATGCCTGGGTAACCTTTGCCCCACTAAGCTTCTTGGCAGTTACTGTTATTACTGCCGGTATCATGAACGTTCAAATGTTCTACAAACGTGGTGATGCCCTTGGCAACACGAACGGCACCGTGAGTATCATTCTGATTGTTCTCGTAATTATTACCTTACTGGATTCCATTAGGCAGTGGATTAGTCTGCTGAAAACTGATAAACCGGTTGGCATGAACACCGAAGTCTCATTCCTGTCTTGCCCGGTGAATACCACCAAGCCTAATATTCCAAGCTAATCAAATTTCACTAATTAACTAAAATCGCAAGAAAAAACCGCCGCTATGTCAGCTTTTAGGCTAAATAGCGGCGGTTTACATTTGAAACACAGGAGCAAAGGTATTATAATAAATAAGGTGAGTATACCAAAGACTACCCAGCAGGAGGCTCTTATGAAAATCTATCTTGCCGAAAACCGTGGCTTCTGCTATGGTGTAAAGCGAGCTATTGACCTGGCCTTGAAAGCGGCTGACGCAAATTGTCCAGTACATACACTAGGGCCGATCATCCATAACCCGCAAATGGTACGTCATCTGAAAGATCAGGGCATTGCTGCTGCCGACAGGCTGGAAGAGATAGCAGCAGGCAAGATCATTATCCGCTCTCATGGCGTTGGCCCTGAAGTGTACCGCCAGGCTGAGGAGAAACAACTGGATGTGGTGGATGCCACCTGTCCGCATGTGAAAAAGGCTCAGCAGGCGGCGTATAAACTTTTCACAACTGGATACCGGGTAGTCATCATTGGCGAGCGCCACCATCCCGAGGTTCAGAGTATTCTGGCCTGGGCAAATCACGAGGCCGACGTGGTGGAAACACCCCAGGAAGCAGAGGCACTTCCCTTTCATTCCCGGCTGGGGGTAGTGGCTCAGACTACCTTTGCAGCCGAGGGATTTGCGGCTATTGTTGCCATTCTGCAGTCTAAATGTGAAGATTTGAAGATTGAACGCACCATCTGTACGGCAACCGATCTGAGGCAGCAGGCCGCTGTCGATTTGGCAAAAAAGGTTGATATCATGATTGTAGTTGGGGGTAAGAACAGCGCCAATACGGCTCGTCTGGCCAGTGTCTGCCGCGATGCAGGTACACCTGCTTATCATATTGAATCTGCCAGTGAGCTTAAGCCTGATTGGTTTACCTGTGTACATATTGCCGGGATAACAGCCGGCGCATCGACGCCCGATTGGGTTATTGAGGAGGTATATAGCAAGATGGAAGAAATGAATATGACTGATGTTGTTAAATTGGAAATAGGCAGTATTGTAAAAGGAACTATTGTTGGTGTTCGTCATGATGAGGTGTTTGTTGATATTGGCTATAAGGCAGAAGGCATCATTCCTTTGGCTGAATTGGCATATCCGGCACCGCAAACGGCTTTGGATGCTGCAAGCGTAGGGCAGGTTATCGAGGTATTAGTGCTTGACACTGACAGTGCTGATGGTCAGGTCAAGCTTTCTAAAGTACAGGCTGACAGGCTGACTGCCTGGGATAAACTTGAGCAGGCGTTCACTGCGCAACAGCCGGTCGATGTCAAAATTACCGGGATTGTAAAAGGTGGTGTGATTGCTGCCGTATTGGGTGTTCGCGGCTTTATCCCGGCTTCGCAGCTTGATCTTAGATTTGTGGAAAACCTAGACTCGTTTGTGGGACAAACTATTCAGGCTATCCCGATTGAAATCGAGAGGGATAAACAAAAGGCTGTACTTTCACGCAGGCTGGTATTGGTGCAGGAAAAACAAATACTGGAAAAGGAATTATTTGAAAAATTAGCTGTTGGCCAAACAATTACCGGGAAAGTCAGTCGTCTGGCCAATTTTGGTGCTTTTGTCGATATCGGCGGTATTGATGGGCTTGTACATATTTCCGACTTATCCTGGCAGCGGATCAAAACACCGCAAGAAGTTGTCAACGTTGGCGATGAGGTTACTGTCGTTATCCTCAAAATTGACATTGAGGCTAAAAAACTGTCACTTAGTTTAAAAGATGTAGAACGAGATCCCTGGTATTCAACTGTTGAAACCCTGACTGTAGGTGCAATCGTTAGCGGAACAGTTAGCAAACTTGCCAAGTTTGGCGCCTTTGTTGAAATAAAGAAAGGTGTTGAGGGGCTGGTACATATTTCGGAGATGGCTGAACGCCGGGTGGCCCATCCTGAAGAAATTGTCAGCACCGGTCAACAGGTTGCGGTTAAGATACTCAGTATTGATAGAGAGAACAAACGGGTTGGGCTGAGCATGATCCAGGCTGAACAAGATAAAGAGCGGGCTGAATTCAGCGATTATCTCACGACACAGGC
>JAQSXM010000106.1 GCA_029256645.1 Sporomusa sp.
TACTCAGTCCGGGTATTGAGCCATGAAATGACAACAATGTACCAAGACCGGTTAGTGCCTGTCCAATTACTTGGTGAGGTTCGTTTACTTAGTAAGGACTCAGAATCTAAATTGCTCGAAGTCATATTAGCGACAGATGCGAATAAGCAGCAAATAATTATTCGCAATATTCAGGAAAATACTACCCGGATTAATAAACTTCAGGAAGATTATAAGCAAATAAGTCTTGATACATATCAAAAGAACAAGCTGAGCGAATTGGAAAAAGAATTGACAGATTACCGGCAGGCTCGCCAGGAGATTATTAAGCTTGCTACAAGCGGGCACCAAAATGATGCTTTTGTCTTATACACTCAGAGTGTTTCTTTATTTCAAAAGGCAACAGAATTAAGACGTGAACTAATCGACTACAATAAGAAATTAGCCGAAACAGCCAACCTGGAAGGGATTGCTGATGCAGCCCAGGTAGTAAAGGTTGTGTTGGGAGTCACGGCTGGTATTATCCTACTAGCCTGTACTTGGGGTTGGTTAATCGTGCGGGTGATTGCCAACCCTTTGAACCTGCTAATGATAAAGGTGGGGGATGTTGCCGGAGGCAATCTTGCCCAGCGGGTCAAGATTAATTCCAAAGATGAAATTGGTCAACTAGGGATTGCCTTTAACAGTATGGCAGAAAAGTTAGGCCGGTTAATTGGTCAGGTTATTGTTACAACAGAGCAGGTAGCCGCCTCTTCCCAACAATTGACAGCCAGTGCCGAGCAATCTGCTTTAGCCGCCAACCAGGTAGCCTCTTCCATTACTGATGTTGCCCAGGCTTCTCAGGACCAATTCCAAGCAATGAATCAAACCCTTAATTCTGTTGAGAATATATCAGCGATGATTCGACATATTGCGTCAAATGCCAATGATGTAGCCTTGGATACAGACAAAGCTGCTCAAGCTGCCCGGGGCGGTACTAATGCAGTTGAAACTGCCATTAAGCAGATGGAGCGCATTGAAAAAACAGTTATGGAATCGGCGCAGGTGGTAACCAGTTTGGGGACCCGCTCAGAAGAGATTGGGGAAATAGTGAGCGTAATCGCAAATATTGCGAGCCAAACTAATCTGCTGGCTCTTAACGCAGCCATAGAGGCCGCTCGTGCCGGCGAGCAGGGGCGGGGGTTTGCCGTAGTTGCTGATGAAGTCCGCAAGCTGGCAGAGCAGTCACAAGCGGCTGCCAAACAGATTGCAGCATTGATTGGGGAGATAAGTACAGATACTCATAAAGCCGTTGTAGCGATGCGCGAGGGAACCAAGGAGGTTAACGTCGGTACACAAGTTGTTCACACCTCAGGTAAATCGTTTCAGGATATTGTCGGCTTGATAGAGAATGTGTCTAGTCAGGTCAAAGTCATATCGACAGACATCCAGGCAATGGCAAAGAGTAGCAGACAAATTGTCGCAGCAGTTCAGGCAGTTGAGGAAGCTGGTAAAGGAATTCTTGGACAGACTCAGACCGTGTCAGCTGCTACGGAGGAGCAATCAGCTGCTATGGAGGAAATTGCTGCAGCAAGTCAGGCTTTATCGAAGATGGCTGAGGAACTAAGTACAGCTACCAGCAAGTTTCGGATTTAGATAAGAAAATAAACGCACTTGTTTTATAGTGCGTTTGTTTTTTTATGGTTTAGATATACCAAATTTTGTAATACTAAGTATTACTATGCAAAGGGAGTGATACTTAGTGGACAAATGTGGGCATAACGGCGAATGGGATGAATCTAAATTGCTGTGTGTTAAATGTAATACAACTCAGTTTGAGGTTGTAGATAAAATGGAGGCCGGTGAGGTGATCGCCCGTTGTGGCTCGTGCGGACAGGAAACTGATCTTGGGGTTATTGTGGGTGCCCGCTATGGTGGGGCGGTAGAGGTAATTGCTGCGCTTAAGACCTTATATGCTGTCAGTCACTATAAGGCACAGAAAAATAATGATGAGCTTGGAAAGGTCAGATACTGCAAAAAACATGACCAACTTCAAGAGATCATAGGGGGAACTATGTACCACAATCCGTTGGATATGGCGGCTGATTTATTCAAGATTATCGAAAATAGAAACATCAATGTAGTTGAAGTAAAAAAACTAATAGAGAGCATGAAGAAAAAAACAGAATAATCAGTAATTTTTAGACATAGTCAAAGTTTACGTTACCATCATGTATATTGTGAATGGCACCAATAATTTGGAGGCCTTTAGCAGAAATCGCTTTTCCAAGAACAGGGCTAGCTGACTTTAACTTATCGATGTTAAAGTCAATGTTAGCCCTAATTGCATTTGGGAGTAGTTCTCCAGTACAGTTTCTGGCACTTTCAATGGCGGGTACGATAGCCTGCAGGATGGAACAAAGGTGTAACGAAGCCTGGGTACCTGTTAGAGCAGCTTTAACCGCACCACAGTCCTGATGACCTAGTATCAGGATTAGTCGTACCGCGAGATGTTCAACTGCATATTCGAGGCTGCCCAGTACAACCGAGTCCACAACCTGGCCTGCTGTTCGGACAACGAATAAATCCCCCAGACCCTGATCGAAAATAATCTCAGGGGGGATCCGTGAATCTGAGCACCCCAGAATGACGGCAAATGGTTGTTGTCCCTGCACCAGTTCAAGACGTTTTTTATAACCGATGTCAGGCTTTGCATACCTCTCAGTTACATATCGCTTATTACCTGCGATTAGTTTTTCCAGGGCTTGATAGGCATCCATATACATCTCCTCCTTATTCATACAGAAAGGGTAGGACAAAAATGGTACTGTCACAAGTATTAAGCGCCTAATACCTTGCGAACAGTACCACTAAAAGATCTTACAGCGCAAATGACTTGCGTTCAGACCCTGCAAAATAAAATGCATGTTGAGTATTCCCAGGTTCTACGATCAGGTCAGAGAATAAGTTACCTACATCTGTTAATATTGTAAAGAGTAGTGTTGGATTGATTAGCTCAGCAGTATATCCATATGTGGTGATAAACTGCTGACCGCGATAACTTGTCACAGCGACATGCCCGCTTTCCGCAAAGTTGGCCTTTTGACAGAGTAGTCTTGTATGCATAGCATCTAACAGGTCAAAAGAGCGGGCATGGTCAGCCTGTACATTATGTTCAAATAAATATCGATAGACCTGGCCAAGAGGCTGCTTCTCAGTTTTTCTGGGTAGGTCTGTTTGCTGTTGGATTAATCTGCCCAGTAGTTTCTCAATACAGTCAAAGGCTGTCTGGAAAAACATAAAGGTGATAAACCAACGGAGGCTATGTTCATAAAGAGTATAATTCTGACGGCAGCAAATAAGTGCCTGAAGCATCGTTTTGAAAAATTGGCTCCGTTCATCTTCTAAATAATATCTGTCACATGTGAAAAGCAGTTTCGCGCGGTAGAAATCCACTAATTCCTGCAATTGCGCTGCTTCTGAAACAGATGTCATATATGTATCCATATTATACGATGCTCAGGTCTTCCCCGTTAAGGATTTTTTTCATGTTTTTCATCGGACACATCTTACCGCACATAGTACAGGTATCCTCACACTCCGGCTGTGATTCCCCACGGTATCTTTGGGCCTTTTCCGGATCAATAGCCAATTCAATCATGCGGGGGAAGTCTACATCGGCCCGGGCAGCACTCATTTGATTATCCCAATCGCGGGCACCGGGGATTCCTTTAGCAATGTCGGCTGCGTGGGCGGCTATCCGGGCGGCGATGATCCCTTCTTTCATGTCATCCAAATTAGGCAAGCGAAGATGCTCCGCTGGTGTTACATAACAAAGAAAGTCGGCCCCATTGGCAGCGGCGATTGCGCCACCAATTGCGCTGGTAATATGATCATAGCCGGGTGCAACATCGGTGACCAGTGGGCCCAAAACGTAAAATGGTGCGCCGTGGCACAATCTTTTTTCTAAGAGCATATTGGCAGCAATTTCATTGATGGACATATGGCCGGGGCCTTCGATAATCACTTGCACATTTCTGGCCCAGGCACGCTTTGTTAATTCACCGAGGGTAATGAGTTCCTCAATTTGCGCAGCATCGGTGGCATCATGGATAGAGCCCGGACGACAGGCATCACCTAAGCTCAATGTTACATCATACTGTTCGCAAATATCCAGAAGCCTGTCATAATACTCATAAAAAGGATTTTCCCGCTTATTAAGCTCCATCCAGGCAAATAACAATGAACCACCACGGGAAACAATGTTGGTCAACCGTTTGTTTTGCTTCACCCGCTCAGCTGTTTTTAGGTTCATGCCACAATGGATAGTCATAAAATCCACACCGTCTTCGGCATGCCTTTCGACAACTGAAAAGAATTCATCAACGGTAATATCTTTTAGATCCTTATCAAGCATTCCGACGGCATCATACATCGGGACAGTGCCAATCATGATCGGTGATGTTTCAATGAGCCTACGGCGAAACTCGCGGGTTTTGCCATAGCAGCTTAAGTCCATGATGGCTTCTGCTTTTAACTCAATGGCTTTTTTTGCTTTTTCTAATTCAAGCTCAATATCATAGCAGTCTTTGGAAACACCTAAATTGACATTTACTTTCGTCCGAAGTTTTTCACCAACCCCCTTAGGACTAAGGTTGGTGTGATGACGGTTTGCAGGGATGACAACCCTGCCGCTTGCCACTAATTCGCGCAGTAACTCAGGTTCAATCTTCTCCTCCCGAGCTACGATACGCATCTGTTCAGTAAGGATACCCCGTTTAGCGGCATCCATTTGAGTAGTGTACATAATCTTTTCCCCTTCCCCTTAATTATATTTTAGCTATAGGCGGAGGTGAGGGTAGGCAAGCTTCTTTGTTTTAAAAGGAAAAAGCTTTCCTACGGTGGTATTAACCACATCAGGTTCGAGGGTTGGAGTTTAATCCTCTCAGCCGTTGGGCACCCCTAGCTATAACTAACTAACAATGGTAATGCTGCCGACTACTGGCAGCTACGCTTTTACTGTTTTTAACAGTTCAATCAACAAGTCGCCTGTTTCCACAGGGTCTTGTGGTTTTACATATAATTCTTTTATTATGCCGTCAAAGGGGGCTTGGATCGTTGTTTCCATCTTCATGGCTTCAGTAACTACTAAATGATCGCCCTTTTTGACATGATCGCCTTTTTCAACCATTACTTTCACGGCTTTTCCGGTCATGGAAGCGCCGAGATGATTAGGATTATCTTTTTCAGCTTTAATGCGGGAGATGACTACTGTTTTAATGCTCTTGTCCTTGACAATAACCTCCCGGGGTAACCCATTCAGCTCAAAATTGACAATCCGGGTGCCGTCTGGCAGTGGCTCTTCGACAGAAATAAATTTAACGACAAGTGTTTTCCCTTCCTCGATGTCAACCCTGATTTCCTCCCTGGGTTTTAGGCCGTGGAAGAAGGTTGGTGTATTTAGCATTGATACTTCACCGTAGGAATTAATAAAGTTGGCCCAGTCGGAAAAGACTTTCGGATACAGGGCATAGGCCAAGACATCTGCGGTAGTTACAGGGCGTTGCAGGGTTCCTGCCAGCGTATCGCGGATTTCAGTAAAGTTAGCTGCTTCCAACAGTTCACCAGGACGTCTGGTTAGAGGTTTTTTCCCTTTTAGAATGATGCGCTGGAGCTCTTTTGGGAAGCCCTGGTAAGGCTGACCAATCTGTCCGGAAAAGAATTCCACGACAGAGTTAGGAAAATCTAAGGTGTCACCTGTTTCATAGATCGCATCCTCGGTCAGGTTATTTTCAACCATAAATAAGGCCATATCGCCAACGATCTTAGAGGAGGGGGTTACCTTTACAATATCCCCAAACATATCATTTACCTGACGATAAACCTCTTTGACCTTATCCCACTGGCTTTCGAGGCCCAAAGACTTGGCTTGCTGTCTTAGATTGCTATATTGTCCGCCAGGCATTTCGTGCTGATACACCTCGGCATTGGGGAAAAAGAGGCTGCTTTCGAAGTCTTTATAATAAGCGCGGACATCTTCCCAGTAATGCGATAATTCATTCATTTTACGGATATCAACAATAGGCTGCCGTGGATGCCCTTGTAAAGCGTAATACAGGCTGTTGCCGCTTGGCTGGGACGACATACCGGACATGGACGAGATAGCGGTGTCGACAATGTCTACGCCGGCGTCGATGGCCCGGGCGTAGGCATAGATACCATTGCCGCTGGTGTCATGCATATGAAGGTGAATTGGGATTTCCACAGTATCTTTTAGTGCAGAAACTAACCGGTAAGCAGCCTCCGGTTTCAGTAATCCGGCCATATCTTTGATACACAACATGTGGGCGCCGGCTTTTTCGATATCTTTAGCCATATTTACATAGTATTTTAAATCATATTTAGTGCGGGCCGGGTCAAGTATGTCACCCGCATAACAGATCGCCACTTCAGCCACCTTACCGGAGAGCCGTACTGCGTCAATCGAAGCAGTCATACCGTCAAGCCAGTTTAAGCTGTCGAAAATTCGAAATACATCGATGCCGGATTCAGCGGCTTGCGCTACGAAAGCACGAATGACATTGTCAGGGTAACTGGTATAGCCAACTGCATTGGAGCCGCGGAGCAGCATTTGGAATAAAATATTGGGGCTTTGTTTTCTTAGGGCTTCGAGACGCTGCCAGGGATCTTCTTTTAAGAATCTGTAGGCAACATCAAAAGTAGCGCCGCCCCACATTTCTAAAGAAAACAAATTTGGCAGCATATGGGCGGTAGGGGAAATAATGTTTAGCATATCATGCGTCCGCATCCGGGTAGCGAGAAGGGACTGGTGAGCATCCCGCAGTGTAGTATCGGTTAATAGTACCTCTTTTTGTTCTTTAACCCAGGCCATCAAGCCTTCCGGGCCGCGCTGATCAAGAATCTGTTTGGTGCCATTAGGCAGTGGACTTGTGGGTGTTTGCGGAAGTCTAACCGGTGGAAAACTTGGTTTAGGTCCTTTAGCAAGCCCCTCAAAGCCATTAATAGTTGTTTCAGCCAGGTATTTAAGAAGTTTTGTTCCTCTGTCTTGCGGTATGGGGAAGACAAAGAGCTCGGGGGTTGTATCAATAAACGTGGTGTAATAGTGCCCACTTAAAAAGTCTGCATGGTTAACTACGTTATAGAGAAAGGGGATGTTGGACTTGATACCGCGGATGCGGAATTCATGGAGGCAGCGTTTCATTTTAGCGATAGAGCTTTTATGGGTGAGACCCCAGGTCGAGACTTTAACAAGCAGCGAATCATAATAAGGTGTGATGACTGAACCGGCATAGGCATTGCCGGCATCAAGCCGCACGCCAAAGCCGCCGCCGCTGCGGTAGGCTGTTATTTTGCCGGTGTCAGGCATAAACTGGTTTGCCGGATCTTCTGTGGTTACCCGGCACTGAATGGCATGGCCGTTACAGGTAATGTAATCCTGACTGGGAATACCAATACTCTCATCACTTAAGCGGTCACCATCGGCGATATACAACTGGGCCTGAACGATATCAATGCCTGTGATCATTTCGGTAATGGTATGTTCTACCTGGATACGGGGATTAACCTCAATGAAATAAAATTGCTGGTCAGGTGTAACCAAAAACTCAACAGTACCGGCACTAACATAACCCACAGCCTTCATCAATTTAACGGCAGCATTACAGATAGCATGACGCAGTTCCTCAGATAGTGATATGCTGGGGGCAATCTCGATAACTTTCTGATGGCGGCGCTGAACAGAACAATCTCTTTCATACAGGTGAATGATATTGCCATGCCGGTCTCCCATGATTTGAACCTCAATATGCTTGGGGAATTCAAGGAGACGTTCAAGGTAGATTTGGTCATCGCCAAAAGAAGCTTTTGCTTCCGATTTGGCGCGCATATAGGACTCTTCAAGTGCAGCTGCTGTCCGGACAATTCTCATCCCCCGGCCGCCGCCGCCCAAAATTGCTTTAATGATGAATGGATAGCCATGCTGCTGTGCAAAGGCCCTGACATCCTCGACGCTGTTTACCGGCCCGTTGCTTCCCGGGATAACCGGCAGGCCGGCAGCCACAGCCTGGGCACGTGCATTGATTTTGTCGCCAAACATGGCTAAATGTTCAATGTCCGGCCCGATAAATATGATTCCTTCTTCTTTACAGCGTTTGGCAAGATTAATGTTTTCGGATAGAAAACCGTATCCGGGGTGAATGGCATCCACACCACGGTTTTTAGCGATACGAAGTATGGCTTCAATGTCCAGATAAGCGTCAACCGGGCTTTTATCCTCGCCTACCAAATAGGCTTCATCGGCTTTATAGCGGTGTAATGAGAAGATATCCTCTTTGGAATAGATTGCAATTGTGCGTATTCCTAACTCATTACAGGCGCGAATGACCCGGATAGCAATTTCGCCGCGATTGGCAACAAGCACCGTCTGAATTTTTTTCATCTAATTCCCTCCCAAAGCAAGCAATAGTGCATTATAAAAATACAACTGTCATTGGTAATTTACCACCGATTTACAAAAAAGACAAGATATATTATGAAAAAAACATCAGAGTTATAATAATAAAATCAACGGTGCTCTACATATCTATAGGTCTACATTCTTAGCATATTCGACATAGCTTTTTATTAACTCTTTTAATTCTTTGGTAACGGTTTGTTTTATAGAACCTGCTGGCAGCGGACCATTACTTACATCTTCAGGCTCATCCGGAATTTCCTGGGGTGTCTCAACAGGCAGGGGACTTTGTAATTTAGGATCTTCCTCTATCACTTGCTGTCCCTCCAATTATTATAATTTGATAAATCAGAAAATTACTGTGGAAAAAAATGTAATATAGTTATATAATAAGTAATGATATGTGATCTAGTCAATTGAACAACAAGAAAAACAAATAAAAAAATAAAAAAAAATGAGATAAGGTGGTCTCTAATGGGCTGGCTGGTGCAGATACTTGAGTCGATTAAACAGGAGATCAATGCCGGAACAATTTGCGAATTGGATATGGAGAGTGAGCCAGCTTCTTATGCCAGAATTCCAAGAGATAAATTTGCTGAGGAACTTGGCCTGCTGACCGAAGCCCTCATAGAAGCAGTACAAGGCAATACTTTTACGCCACTTAAGGTACATATCAGCTGGATGTGTAAGCTGCGGCTTGAGCAAGGGGTCAGGTTGTCTGATATTATGGCTTTTTTTGATTTATATGAAACTGCTGTTAAAGATGCAATGTCAATCTATCTTAAAGAAGA
>JAQSXM010000452.1 GCA_029256645.1 Sporomusa sp.
GGTGCCAATGGCGAAGGAAAATCCACCTTTTTAAATATTATTACCGGCCAGCTGACACCTGATGAAGGTAAGGTTGAATGGTCCAACCGGGTTACGGTAGGTTATCTTGATCAACACTCTGTTCTGACAAAAGGTAAGACGATCCGCGATGTGCTGCGGGAGGCTTTTCAGAATATGTTTGATCTGGAAGCTGAGATGCTGGGTTTGTATGACAAAATGGGCGATGCCACCCCGGCGGAAGTGGATAAGATGATGGCGGAAGTCGGTGAGCTGCAGGATATGCTCGAACACGGCGGCTTCTATATTCTTGATGCCAAGATTGAAGAAGTAGCTAATGGTTTAGGGTTAGGGGATATCGGCCTGGACCGGGATGTAGCCGATTTGAGCGGCGGACAGCGTACGAAGGTGTTATTAACTAAGCTGCTGCTGCAGAATCCGACCATCCTTATTCTTGATGAACCGACAAACTATCTTGACTTTGAGCATATCGAATGGCTCAAAAGATATCTCAAAGGGTACGAAAATAGCTTTATTCTCGTATCTCACGATATTCCGTTTTTAAATGAAGTCGTCAATGTCATCTATCATGTCGAGAATGGCGTACTTACCCGCTATACCGGTGACTATGAACAATTCCAGCAGATGTATGCAATGAGAAAAAGCCAGGAAACACGGGCTTATGAACGTCAGCAGCAGGAAGTGGACCGGCTGGAGGATTTTATTGCCCGCAATAAGGCCCGGGTTGCTACCCGGGGCATGGCCAACAGCCGCCAAAAACGTCTGGAAAAAATGGAGATATTAGAGAAGCCGCGGGAAAAACCCAAGCCTACTTTCCAGTTCCGTGAGGCCCGGACTCCCAGCCGGTTTATTGTTGAGGCCAAGAGTCTGGTGTTAGGTTATGATGAACCGCTCACCAAGCCTGTCGATATTACCCTGGAGCGTGGTCAGAAGGTTGCTATCAGGGGTGTCAATGGCTTGGGTAAGTCAACCCTGCTAAAGACCTTGCTTGGCTTTATCCAGCCTGTTGACGGCAAAGTTATCCTCGGCGACTATCTGCATTCAGGCTACTTTGAACAGGAATCAGGCCGTAATAACAGCCGGACGGCTATGGAAGAGGTATGGGATGAGTTTCCCGGGCTGACAAACTTTGAAGTCAGGGCGGCGCTGGCTCGCTGCGGCCTGACCAACGAGCATATTACCAGCCAGATGATGGTGCTCAGCGGCGGTGAAAACGCCAAGGTCCGGTTGTGCAAGCTGATGCTCAAGGACGTTAACTGGCTGGTGCTTGACGAGCCAACCAACCACCTTGACATCGAAGCCAAGGCTGAACTAAAGCGGGCGCTGATTGAGTTTAAGGGTACGATTCTCCTGGTTTCCCACGAACCTGAATTCTATGAAGACTGGGTAACTGCTGTGTGGAATGTGGAGAACTGGACAACTAAAATAGTATAACAGGCAATTAGGCGGTTTGTGAGTCAGCTCACAGACCGCCTTCTATTATGTAAAGTTTCCGGTTGGTATTGGGGTCGGCACTGGAACTGATAACTTGAATAATTTTATAGCAGACATGGACATGGTATTAGTAAGCCTGGATTACTACTGGAGGTTTTGTATGTATTCTGAAGACATCGCTAAGCTTTGTGACTCAGCTGTAAAAAAGGCAGAGTTTCTTAGAGTAAGTACAAGCAAATATTTATTGTCTTCCGCCCTGGCTGGCATATATGTTGGGTTCGCAGTGCTGCTGGCGTATACGATTGGCGGCTTACTGGCACAGGAGTATTCACCTTTTGTGCGGATTGCTATGGGGTTGTCTTTTGGTATTGCCCTGAGCCTGGTCACTTTTGCCGGTTCTGAGTTGTTTACAGGCAACAATATGACCATGGCAGTAGGCACATTGTCAAAACAGACTACAGTTATGGATTTGATAAAGGTTAATGTTTTTATGCAATATGCTGGTATGTCTTGCGGTGTGGTGTTCTATCCGAACTAAGGATGAAACAGCAAAACTAATCATGATCTTTTGGTGTTTATTTGCCTTTATCACAACCGGCTTTGAGCATAGTGTTGCTAATATGACCCTGCTTACTGTTGCCCTCTTTATGCCTGGCGCGGCAGTAGGATCGGTAAGCGGTTTTGTCTATAATCTGGCAGTAGTTACAGTGGGGAATGTGATCGGCGGTGCACTGATGATTGGCTGCTCCTATTGGTATATTTCCCAAAAAAATTAGTCCGGTAACGGGGTTGCCGGGAAAGGTGACTGAGATTTGAAACAGAGTCGAAGATTTCGGTTCTGTTTTTTTAATTTTTTTTGCTTATTGTTCGGTTTTTCCAGGAAATGATCATTGGCTGGAGGAGCTAATCAAAAAAATACTATTTACAAATAACTGCAAATTACCACGAATAATGATGAAGATTGCCAATAATACGTGATAAATGCAAAATGCAGGTATAGAAATATGTTTGCACAATTACACCTATATGATATAATTCGAACCGTATTGAGTAAAATTAACCGAACGT
>JAQSXM010000107.1 GCA_029256645.1 Sporomusa sp.
CAAATCAATCGTCTGGTGTCGAAGATTCCCCGTTAACCCCATTCCTCAAGAGGCTTACAGTCTATACCAGTGGTGGTCCTTTTTTGGATGGTTACATCCTGACAATTATCGGCATGGCCTTACTACAACTGGAACCTGTGCTCCAGCTGGATGCCTTCTGGACAGGAATGATCGGTGCCGCCGCACTGATCGGTTTGCTAGTGGGGGGAGCAATTTTTGGTTATGTCACCGATCTGACCGGACGTCAATTCATGTACCAAATTGATCTTGTCGTAATTATAATTTTTTCAATTTTACAAATGTTTATCAGTACCCCCTGGGAATTAGTCGCATTACGATTTCTTATTGGAATAGCTGTCGGAGCAGATTATCCGATTGCTACCTCTTTGTTAACCGAATTCTCGCCCCGCAAGTATCGCGGTGCCATGATGGGCTTACTGGCAAGCGCCTGGTATGCAGGTGCTGTTGTGGCCGGTATCGCAGGCTATCTGCTGTTAAATACCAGCCCCGATGCCTGGCGATGGATGTTAGGGAGTGCCGCCATCCCTGCACTTATCCTGGCAGCCGGGCGCTGGGGTACACCGGAGTCTCCCCGCTGGCTTGTAGGTAAAGGAAGAACAGCAGAAGCTCTCACGGTTATTAAACAAGTATACGGGTCTCACGCCAGTCTTGCTGATTTAGACGAAATCCCATCAGAAAAAACCCAAATCAGCAGACTGCTCGAACCTGAATATTTTAAGAAAACAATGTTCGTCGGCTTATTCTGGACTTTCCAGGTAGCACCATGCTTTGCCATTTATACATTTGCCCCGCAGATTTTAGCGGCATTCCACTTAGGCAGCGGCAATGACTGGATTATTGGTTATGCTGTTATCAATATTTTTTTCCTGACAGGTACTGTTGCGTCAATGTCGCTCGTCAATCACTTTGGCAGGCGCCCACTGATTATCTGGAGTTTTACTTTTATGACATTAGCGATGTTAGTCTTAGGCATAGCGCCAGGTGCACCTGCCTGGTTAATCTTTCTGGGATTCGCTGTCTATGCCTTTTTCTCCGGCCCGCCAAGTACCCTTGACTGGATTTATCCCAATGAATTATTTCCCACCAGTATCCGCGCCTCGGCAGTAGGAATGGTAACAGCCATCAGCCGGATTGGCGCAGCAATTGGCACTTTTGCCTTACCCTATTCCTTAAAAACTATCGGAATAGGTAATACCATGCTGGTTAGCACCCTGTTGACCTTGCTTGGTTTAATCGTCTGCATAGCCTGGGCCCCGGAAACACGAGGTCTGACACTAAAAGAAGCGAGTACATTAGTATTGGATAAACAAAACACCGCCAATTCTACCATACGTCCGCGCTCTCTATAAATCAGAATGGGGTGACTATAATGCAAACCGTATTATTGGCTTGCCAGACTATGAAGGATGAGGTTGCACTTGCCATGCAACAATCAGGTGTTACTTATCCTGTAATATATTTTGAATCAGGATTGCATAACACACCAGAAATATTGCGCCAGCAAATCCAGGAGCAGATTAACGGGCTTACTAACACTGCTGTCATTCTTATGGCCTTTGGCTGTTGCGGCAACGGCCTGATTGGGATAAAGTCTTCACAAGCCAAACTTGTTATTCCCCGCATTGATGACTGTATTACCTTGCTGCTAGGGTCAACCAAGGCCCGGAAGAGCGTTCCCAATGAGATAAGTACCTACTTCCTGACTAAGGGCTGGTTAGATCCTGAGGGCAATATCATGTGGTCATACAAACCCTGGGTTGAGCATTATGGCGAACAGAAAGCCCTGCGTCTAATAAAAAAAATGCTGAACAATTATACCCGGTTTCTCATCATCGACACAGGTTCATATGATATCGAAAATGTACTGAATACAGTTAAGGAATTCTCCGCGAAACTAAATATGGACTATGAGGTTATTCCCGGTTCACTGCGCTTACTGCAAAAAATGCTGACAGGCCCCTGGGATAACGAATTTATCGTGCTTGATCCCGGCCAGGAAACCGCACTGCACGATTTCTACCCGGCATTGGCACCGGCTGTTGTAAAATAGCCTAAGCAGCAAAACAGGCAGGAATGCTATACTCAGCATCCTGCCTGTTTTAAATGGCCTAACCTATGTTCAACATATAAGCAATTACCGTAAAATAGTCAAAACATCCTCAACCGGTTTGCGCGGCGTAGATGATATCTTATCATTTGCAGGAACTCCCAGGGGTGTCATGGCAGCCAAATAATATCCGGGTTTTTCGAATCCGATATACTTAGTTATTTCTTCCGCAGCATAAGTTGGCCCGGTCATCCAGCAGGTACCATAACCGATGCTGGCAGCAGCCAACAGCAGATTCTCGAGTGCGGCAGCGATATTCTGGATGCCAGGATTAGCTTTAGCATACTTTATCGCCTCCTCCTGAGGCATAATACCGTCAGCCAGCAACATATCCGCAATTGTTTCATAAGGACCAACGTAAGCAAGGATAAGCGCCGGCGCCCCCTTGAATACGGTATGATAGCCGACAGTGCCTCTAAAGGCCTTGATCTTGGCCTCATCCCTTAAGTATGTACTTAATTCGGCATTTTTTGCCTCGACCAGTCGGGCAATCTCGGCGATTTTATTTTTATCAGTGACAACAACAAAATGCCAGTTTTGCTGATTTTTCCCTGAAGGGGCGTAGGTGGCAGCCTTAATCAGTTCTTTGATCGTTGCTTCAGGTACTTGTTCTTCTTTAAATTGCCGTACACTATGGCGTTTATAGATAAATTCTAACTCCATTACTATTACCTCCCCAATTAAACTATTTTTTCACCGTGATACCGTTCGCCGCCAGCGTCTGGCATAATCTTATAACGCTCAGACCACAGTGTTTTATACTTAAGCGCTTGAGCGTGGATACTATCCCAGTCTTCAGGCACAGATTTAACAATCTTCGCCGGCACGCCGACTACCAAAGAGTGGGGGGGGATCACCTGCTTCTCCTTAACCACCGCTCCGGCGGCAATGATACTGCCCTTACCTACTACAGCACCATTAAGGACAACGGCCCCCATACCGATTAAGCAATGATCTTCAATCGTACAACCGTGAATAATGGCGTTGTGGCCAACTGTAACATAATCACCGATCAAAGTCGGGTGCGTGTCAGCGACATGCACAACACTATTATCCTGGACATTGGTATATCTGCCAATTTCAATCCGGTTAACATCGCCTCTGGCAACAACATTAAACCACAGGCTGCTGAACTCCTTCATCGTCACTGCACCAATAACTTTCGCTCCATCGGCAATAAAGATCTTTTCATCAAGAGTTGGTGTGATGCCCTCAAATTCTTTAATCATTGCTATTTCTCCTCCCGCGTTCAAACAGTGCTATAGCTAATATACCTTTTACCGGGAAAACTTATTAGTGTTGCACAAACCAGCAAAGATTTCCTGGGTATATTCATATAATACCATAAACTCTGCCGGTAAATAATCTGAAATTCATCACTTTCTTTTTGTTAGTACCAGAGCCCAATCAACTTCCAATACATAATTCCTACCGTTAAATATAATACGACATGCATCACCGTGATCAGTGTCCCAACACCCCACCATGTCCGCTTATCATTATAGCCCTTTTCCATCAGCAATGGCCCTAGCGCATTGCCGTAATGAGTCAGTGTGCAGGAAATAATCATTAAATAGGCGAGCAGAAAAAAAGCCGGATATCTTGGCACATCAGTTGCCGCAACAAAGGAAAAAATCAACGGGGAAAAAGCTACTACATAACCGGTGTAAGAGACAAAAAAGTAGTGAGGCAATACAGCCAACACTGCTACAAGCAGTAAAACGGTGTACTCTCCCGCCCCGGCGCTAGGCAGCAATAATCTAATAATACCGGCAAACCAGTTAAAAAACCCCAGCTTAGTCAAAGCAGACGAAAAACCTAAGATAGCACCAAACCAGATCAGCAATGACCACATCTCTTTGTTTTCGGCTAAATCATTCCATTCCAGTACGCCCAAAACCAGCATCAGTGAGACACCAATAAAAGCTACCAGTGTATTATCAATTCTGGATATCGTACTTGTTGACCATAAGATAAGAATTGTCAAAAAAACTCCGGCTGCTGTTAACTCACTCGTATTAATGCGGCCCATATTGCTCAGCTCCCGGCCTGCCCCGGCTCTAACTGCAGTCATCGAAGCGGCATCAGGCGGACAAAATTTATACACAAGATACGGCGTTAGCAAGAAACCAATAAACCCTGGCAAAGCAGCCAGCGTCCATAATGGCCAGCTCACAGAAATCCCCAGTACATCCTGAGCCAGCTTAACATTAATCAAATTAGGCCCCATTCCAGTCATAAACAAACCGCCTGTCAGCATACTGGTCATATAAGCCAATAATGTAAAATAAGCTCCGGTCTTCTGCCTGCTTGTCTGATTACCGGAACTGCCGGCATCGATAACCCCTTCGGCCAGCGGATACACCAAACCTCCCGTACGGGCAGGTGAGGCCGGTGTACTTGTTGCTAACAGCAAATCAATACAGCTCAGAATATAGCCAATCCGCAGCGACGTTTTCCCAAACCGGCTAATGAGAAGCAAGCCCAGCCGCCGGGTAAGACCAGACTTTTTCAAGCCGATACCAATCATCATAGCTACCAGCGTTAACCATAGCATAGGGTCGGTATACCCAACTAATATCTCCTGGATCGGAAGCACAAACAGGCTGGCCAGTGTAACTGTAATCATCAGTAATGTTGGTTCAGGATACGGCTGGAGGATTAAACCCAATATCAAAGCCGCAAATACACCAAACAAGCGCCAGGCAATGATGGGTAAGCCGTCAGGCACCGGAGCAATAAAAAAGCAGCCGGCAACAGCTATTAATAGTACTATTTTGGCATATTTCATTGTTCAATTCAGCTCCTGTCTATCAGCTAATATTTTTCTCCATTGTTTACCGAAATCCTTTACCGTTCCTGTAATCCCTTGCTATATATTCCGCATTAAAGAAGTTTCGCAGGCACAGGTGGGTGCTGCATTAATCAAGAAAAAAGGATGCCACAAAGGCATCCTTTTTATGATAATTTAGTGCACCTGAAACGATTCAGTCGCTTTACTTCTTACTACTGGTTTTCCACAGGCCATGAAGGTTGCAATAAGCATATATATCTGCCTCAGCAGCATCACCAACACGAAAAACCGCTTCAGGAGGCTGGCCTGCTTCCAGTTTTACCCGTTGAGTGCGGTTGCCGGTAACAACAGTGACCCATTCGATAAAGTGTTCTTCTGTCATGGGATGTGGCACGCTTCCTACCTTGACAGCAAGTTTACCGGCTTCAGTAAACTCAGCTACAGGCAGATGTTTTTCAGTTGAAGCTTCTACTGTATTGGGTTCAAGCAATTCCATCTGTTTCCCACAGCAAGACACTTTGGCATCGGCAATGGAGCAGGTACTTGCATAAGATTGCCCGGTACAAACCAATTGTTTTTTCCCCATTTCCACAACTTCCAAGGTATAGCCACAAGCCGGACATTTGTAAATACCTAAATTTTTCCCCATAGTATTCAGCCCCCTTCTTTATATAACACCTCAATTTGTTCCCTAAGCCAGTGTCGCTTTAACCCGTTCCTCCTGAGACATAGCTGCCAGTTTTTGTACTGTTGCCACATCCAGCCCCAGGGTTTCGGCAACACGCCTTCCGTAATCGGCATCTGCTTTATAGAACAAAGCAGCCTGCCGAAGCTGGATTCTTTTCTGTGCCTGCCCCAAATTGCCACAGATATTCTGAATCAGATGATCCCGGTCTATATTACTCATCACCCGGCGATAGAGCTCACCGGCCTGAACAAAATCCACATCAGCCAATGGATACTCATGTCTCGCAACAGTACCGGAAACAGGTACCACCGGCGGTGCATACGCGGGGTCGGGAGCAGGCCCGTCGAATGTATTCGGGTAATAATTAGGCCCTGAGCCACCGTTATCATCAACCGTCATAAAACCATCACGCTGATAGGTATTAGCGCTAGCGGCCTTGGGCCGATTGATCGGGATTTGATGGAAGTTTGGTCCCAGCCGGTGACGGTGAGCATCAGGATAACTAAACAACCGCCCCTGCAGCATGCGGTCAGGTGAAACAGCGATTCCCGGCACAAAGTTCCCCGGTGAAAAAGCAACCTGCTCCACTTCGGCAAAGAAGTTGTCCGGATTCCGGTTTAGTACCATTTTCCCAACCGGGATCAAAGGATAGTCCGCATGATACCAAACCTTGGTTACATCAAAAGGATCAAATTTATAAGTAGCCGCATCCTCCGGCGGCATGATCTGGACAGAAACAGTCCAGGCTGGATAATCACCTTTCTCGATACTGTCAAACAAATCCCTGGTGGCGCTATCAGGGTCTTTACCCGCCAAATCAGTAGCTTCAGCCTCGGTTAGCGTTTGGAACCCTAAGTCAGCTTTAAAATGCCACTTAAACCAGTAGTGCTCACCCTCCTGGTTATAAAACATAAAGGTATGGCTACTGTGCCCGTCCATATGCCGGAAGGTTTTAGGAGTACCCCGGTCAGAGAATAAAATAGTGACCTGATGAATGGATTCAGGGGTAAGTGACAGGAAATCCCACATCATATCAGGGTCTTTGGTATGTTTAGCCGGGTGTCTTTTTTGTGTATGTATAAAATCAGGGAACTTAATGGCATCACGAATAAAAAAAATGGGGGTATTATTGCCAACCATATCGTAGTTACCCTCTTGGGTATAAAATTTAATAGAAAAACCTCTGGGATCTCTCGACGAATCAGCTGATCCTTTCTCTCCCCCTACTGTGGAAAACCGCAGGAAAAGATCGGTTTTCTTGCCAATCTCAGCGAGGAAAGCCGCGCGGGTATACTTGGTAATATCATGAGTAACCTCAAAATAGCCATGTGCCCCAGTCCCCTTGGCATGTACAACACGTTCAGGGATTCTTTCCCGGTCAAAATGAGCCAGCTTCTCAATCAGATGAGTATCACTCAATAAAGTATATCGGGGGTTTTCTGTGGTAATCGAGTCTTGATCATGGAATACCGGATTACCAAGGTTGGTGGTTAAAACCTTCTGTTCCTTATCACTCATACGCACTCAGCCTCCAAATTTTATTTAGTGATTATTTCAATGACTGTAGGTTAGTTCAGAGAGCACGCTTCACCTCCTTATATTTACGCAACAAGATCACATATCTTGCATCCAGTTTAAATATTTTTTCCTTTTGAAATGAGAAAATTTAGAAATTGTACATCTTGTATTCTTATTTTAAATATATATTGATAAACTGTCAATCTTTATTAAAATTTCATATTATTTAACTATCAACAGCAAATTGCAGAATTAGATCAAAAAAAATCACCAATTGAGTTTAACTCAAAAATGGTGATTTTGTGATAACATCAGGCCCTATTTCTTTTTGGAATCAATTTTTAGAAGCTTGCATGACTGATAGTATAGTGCCATCGTCCAACCAATTCCCACCAGCGCTAATAACATAAGTTCTTGTCCGTTCATACGAATGCACCTCCGTTTATTTGAAGGCGGACATCCGGTTAGAAGGAGCTTCCCGGGGCACATTTTAGTTGCTAGAATTATTGAACTTCTCTTTACTCGAAAAGCTCTGTCCTCCTAGTCACTCCAGGAAGTTATTCTGGTTGGTTGGCCGTATGTATACATTGTATCAAAAAAAACTCAGGCCGGCAATGAAAATATTGCGATAATATTATGTAAATTTACTTATTATAACTGTCTGGAGTTTGGCAGCGTAAAGCCCCGCCCCATGACTTCAGCCGCATCCTGAACAATCATAAACGCCTGCGGATCAGACTCATGAACAAGCTGTTTAATTTTAGCGATCTGAGTAAGGCTGACAACAACAAACAATACTTGTTTACTCTGACGGGTAAAAGCGCCTTCCCCGTTAAGAATAGTAACCCCCCGGCCTACTTCTTTTAAGATGGCCTCTACAATACTATCGGTATTGTAGGAAACGATAAAGACAGTTTTTCTGCGATTAAACCCTTCCACTACCTTATCAGTCAGGTTGGCACTAATAAACATTGAAATTAACGTTAACATTGCCAGTTTGAGACCAAACAACATCGCTGCAACAAGCATAACGACACAGTTAACAGCAAAACCAACTACCCCAAAATTCAGTGCGTAGTATTTCTTTACAATGGCTGCAACAATGTCCAACCCGCCTGCGCTGCCATTCACCCGGAATATAAGACCGCTGCCGATACCTGAAATAACCCCGCCGGTAATTGCAGAGATAATGGGATCATCGATAAGGTTATATTGCGAAAAAAACTGGGTGGCATCTACGGTAAAGGAAAAAAGGATTGTTCCAAAAATAGTACCAATTGTATACTCTTTGCCCAGCAGCCGGTAGGCGGCATAAAGCAAGGGGAGATTCATCACAAAAACCTGGACCCCGACCGGCAAGCCGAAAAGAAAATAAAAGATAAGAGCCAAACCGGAAACCCCGCCACTGAGCAGGTGATGTGGCACCAGAAACGCGTTAATAGAAATACTGCTGACGACACAGCCAATAGCAACCCACAGGTATTGATTAATCTTATTTCGCATATATTCCTCCAGTTAATAGTACATTTCAGCTTACCCCTAATAGGATTCTACCATACCGGAGTAAAATCCGGAATATCTTTAATCGTTTTTACCCCCTGTTCCCCCTGGTATTTATATCTAAACTAAGAAAACTCAGCGCACCCTGCACTGAGTTTTCTTCCCCCCCCCCAAATAGTTGCTTATTACAGCTTGACAGTTGTTCTATCTAAACAGTTTGTGATCTGGCTCACATCATAAAAAATCTTTCAGGATTATACTGGAAATATAAGAGTTCGAGGAGGTTTTTGATCATGGCAGACATATCTAATCTAACAAGACAACATAAAGAAATTATTGAGCTTTTAGATAAGCTCAATAATTTCGCCACACCAGCAGCAGTGGTAAAAGACGCGTTTGCAATCTCAATGCTGTTGGGTCAGCTAGCCGGCAAAATCAATATTCACCTGTCTAATGAGGATAAATTTCTTTACCCCCGGCTAATGGACTCAAATGATGTCCG